>CAJXIT010000105.1 GCA_913054055.1 uncultured Thalassolituus sp. | reverse complement strand
GATACTTAAGCCGCCAACGCCTGAGTCAAATAATAATATACGAGGCAAAACTTCCATCCAAAATAAAGGGCCATGTTAGCCCTATTATAATAAAACTTTTATGGGTTTAGAGTGAAGTAGGTTTTGTTGTGAGTTAATTTTCTGGGGTGTCAGCTTCAATTTCTTCGTTTTCAGGTGCTGTAGATTTTGGTTGCTGTGGGGGTTGTTCTGGTTGAGCGGATTGTTCAAGGTTTGTATCATTCACTTTTTGAGTGTTTTCATTACTTGCGGCTTTATGTTCAATATTAGCAGGTGAATCAGAGGTTAGGGCGTTAGCCTGAGTTGCTTTAGCTTCTTCTGTTGATTCTGCTTTATTATTTAGAATTGCCTTACTCTCAGAGTTTTCTTTGATTGTTGATTTAGCTTCATCATTCTTGGCAGGTGTTTTAGCTTCGATCATTTCTTCTACGTTTTCTTGAGCGTTGTTGCCTACTTCAACTTGCGGCTGACTTTTAAGTTGTTTAATTTCAGCTATTAACTTCGCCTTTTCTATTTCCCATGATGCTGTTTGTGCAGCAATTTGAACTTGAGTGTTTGCACGCTTATTGATGGTTTCAGCTGCTTGAGCAATGGCGATAGATTGGCTGTTTAGGTTTAGGTGTGAAACATCAGACTGGCCAAGTGCAGTACCGACCCTAGCCATTAATGTTTCTATGAATAGTATGTGTTCTTCAGCAGTTTCAGGGTTTAGTTTTAATAGAGGCTGTGCAGCTTTTGCCACATGTTCAGCGTGCTGGGCTAAGTGAATAGCAGCACTGGATTTATTCTTAATGGCTTCTCTTTGCTTAGGAGAGGACTCTATGAATAGTTCGAAGGTTTCAATGTTCTTTTGGGCGGATAAAAACGATTTAGCTGCAAAATCTTCGGCATCGGCATCGTCAGCTTTTTCTAAAGCATCTTCAACTACAGTTAAGTATGTTTTTTTAAGGGTGCTAATTTCAACTTCTGTAATATCGCCCAAAAGTTCTTTTTGATCGGCGATAGCCTGTGTGGTTTTACCTTGTTCAATTAAAATAATTAAGTCTTTTGTATCATCTTGAAGGTCTTGAAAGTCTGAAGCCAGAACCTTGTCAGTGTTTATGTCCTTTAGCATTTCTAAGCCAGAAAACGTGGCGCTTAATTGTTTTAAAACAGTGGGTTTATTTTCTAGGCCGCGCTTGAATAATTTTTGAGCGGCTAAGGCGTGGGCAATGACTTCATGGGTCGGTTTGTTGCTTTTAATGGCATCTTCAGCATCTTCCAGTGCCTCTTCAGCTTGCTCCATATAAGTAGGGCTATAGAAATACAGGTCTTCTCTTTGTGCTTCCAGTTGAAGTGTTTGACTATCTGAAATTACTGTTTGAGGGTCTTGCTTGGTCGCTTTAGCCTGTTGGATCGCCGATTGTTGAATGCTTTCACCATCTTTAACCGAATTACCAACACAAGCAGTAAGTAGAGAAAGGCAAACAACTGGAAGTAAGCGATGAGTCATGTAACGATCCTGATAAATGTGAGCTATCTCACAGTTTACCAAAGATCGCACTATGATTCACTATGCATTAAGGCTGGGAGAGTGGTTACCGGCTAAGACCTAATGAAAATATGTACAGCTAGCTTTTTACAATCTTGTAATACGCCTTCTGTGTTTTTAGCTTCTAAAGAAAATCGCTTTGAATCCAGTTTAAATTGTTCTTTTTTATCTAATGCCTGGTACGCCTCTTTGATAGGCATGTGAGCAGTGGCTGTATAGTGGTTATATATGTGCTTAAAAGTGTTTTTGATCGCTTCGGAGTCATCTACTTTAGGAATCAAATAACCCAGACGCATACAGCCTTCTGTGATTTCGCATTGCTGTTGTAACATGGAGTTAGCAATAAACTGAATGTCTTTAATCAGTTCATCTTGATTGGCTTGCCATGCCGCTTGATTTTGCTTGTTTTGTTCAAGCTGTTGCTTATTTAACTGGCGAACTTTTAACAGGTAATAACTGGCGATCAAACTGAGTGCTACAATGACAATAGTGGCAATGATTAATAATACGTTCATGTGGTCTATTTACCGGTTAAATGTGCGCAGTAGATACCTTGAAGCACTTGAATCACTTCTTTAGCTTTGCTGCCTTGTAGAGAGTAATAGATGGTTTGTGCATCGCGGCGAGTTTGTACCAAGTTTTCTCGTCTTAACCATGCTAGGTGCTGACTTAGAGCGGATTGGCTGAGATCAACCTGATCATTTAATTCAGATACATTCAGTTCACTTTGTACCAAAGAGCAGAGAATCATAAGGCGGCTTTCGTTGGCTAGTGCTTTCAGTAGCTGTGCTGCATCTTGAGCATGAGTTTTCATTTCTTTTGCAATGTCAGTCTTTTCCACTCTCAGCCTCTTGGTTATTGCTTGTTTCGCAAATGTATCATAAATGAAGTAGCTAAATTAGCATATTCTAATTTAGTTTAAGCTCAGAATAGAATGTTATAGATGAATTGTTATAAATAGTGCTTTGTTTGTGCCATAAGAATCAGGGTTTTAGTGCATTTTGATTATATTCTGCTAGGTTTAATGTGGATCTAATAATAAAACAGGGATGGTTTATGGCCTTTTCAAACCGTTGGGTGCTTGCAGATGGCACTTTAAATGATCAACCCATTACAATTCGTTATCGAGATAATGTTCAGGAGCAACTTGAATCTGGCAAGTATGGTCAGTGTATTCAGATATCTTGGGAAGCAGAGGATGTAGACCCTGAGACAGGCTACCCATCAGCCAAAGAGTTAGAAGGTATTGATGACTTTAATACAAAGTTAATGGCCGCCATTGAGCCAAATGAGCACGGTATTTTGGTGATGGTTTTAATGGCTCAAGGGGTGAATCAATGGATTATCTATGTCCGTGATAATGATGAGGTTCAGAAAGACTTAAATACGATTCCTACCGATACAGGGCTTTATCCGATAGATGTGGTGTCGGATGAGGATACAGGCTGGAGTATTTTTACTGAGCTTAGAGATGCCATTAAAACCCATTGATGGCATTTATATTCGGACAAAAAAGCGGCTATCTAGCCGCTTTTTTTATCTCTTTTTCTTCTTCTTTTTCCGTTTTTCGGCTTTTTCTTTTTCTTGCTGTTCTCGTAAGGCCGCGGTTTTCTCTAATTCGATTTCTTCTTTAAGCATGATTTCTGGTGTTTCGTAGCTGATGTTACCAAATTTCATGTTACGCAGTTCATGAATCAAAATTTCAGAGGCTTTGTACTCATCCACATGGCCACCGGCCTTCACGCAGCCACGCTTACGTCCAATGGCTTCGATAATTTCGTAGCCCTTGTCTGGAAGCGTTTCTAGGTTAAAACGTTCTTGTAGTTTCTCAGGGTAAAGCTGGCGCAGCATATCAGCAGCAAAGTCTGCAACCTCGTAGTAATCCAATGCGGTG
Organism: uncultured Thalassolituus sp.; assembly: GCA_913054055.1. Taxonomy (GTDB): domain Bacteria; phylum Pseudomonadota; class Gammaproteobacteria; order Pseudomonadales; family Oceanobacteraceae; genus Bermanella. The sequence goes on along the minus strand of CAJXIT010000105.1, from coordinate 6,803 downwards.
TCGCGTACAGCGCCACTTGCGGCTAGTCGAAAGCCGCTGGCCACGTTATGGATTTTTGGCCATAAAAACCCGGGGGTATCTGATAACACGATGCCGTCATCAATACGAATTTGCTGTTGGTGACGAGTCAGTGCGGGTAGGTTGCCAGCTTTTGCTATGGTCCTGCCTGCTAGGGTATTGATCATGGTGGATTTGCCCACATTGGGGATGCCCATAATCATGGTGCGGATAGATTGTTTTTTCTCTCGGCGATTTGGCAGCATTTCATGACAATAATCTGTGATCATTTTTACTTGCTTTTGGTCAATGCCTGAAAGGGCAATCGCTTTAGTATTCTCTAAGCCGTTAAAGTGGTCTAACCACAGTTGAGTGATCTCTGGATCGGCAATGTCTTTTTTATTGAGTAGTTTGAGACAGGGTTTACCTTTTAATAATCCAGGTATCAAAGGGTTTTCACTGGAATAGGGCAGGCGAGCGTCCAGTACTTCGATTACTAGGTCGATTTGAGGCATGGCTTCGGCAATTTGGGTGCGGGCCTTATGCATGTGTCCCGGAAACCATTGAATGGCCATAAAAATCCTAGCTTTGAGTAAAAAAGCCATTTTAACGGTTTGTCTTCTAAGGGGAAAGCAGCAAGCTCATGAAAGGTAGATGAGTGATAAAAAAGCTTAGATATGGAAGCATAAAAAAAGGGCTATGAAGTCTCATAACCCTTTTTCCATCATTTGGGTAAATGTGCCTTATCCAAAGATGCTGTTACCCGTGCTTTCGCTTTCTGACTCTGCAGTAGTTGTTTCTGCCGTTTCAGTTGCCTCAGGCTCGAATGGCGCGCTTTCAGCTTCATTTGCCGTAGGCGCTTCTGAGCTTAGTGATTCTGTTGATTCAGGTTCTGTGTTTAAAACAGTTTTTGCAGCTTGTTCTTGTTGTAAGGCTTTTTCTTTTTCAGCTTTACGTTCTTCTTTCACGCAGTTTTTGTCTTGCTGAACCCAGTTTGTGCCAGAAACCTCTAATTGATCTAAGCCTTGCTCTTCGGCAATTTCAGCTGCAATGCTTTTAGCAAGTTCATCGGACTCTTTAGCAAGCATTTTGCGTTCAACAGGCTCTAGCGCACTGAACATATCTAATAGAGCTTGGCTTACCGCTTCGCGAACCAAAAGGTTTTTATCTTTATTGAAGCGTTTTGAAATAGTACTGATAACAGCCATATCAGCGCTGCTTACTGTGATATCAAGCGGCGTAAATGTCGCTTCCTGAGCCTTACGCTCCATTTCTTCTTGATAAAATTGTTCGATTAATGTTTGGGCTTTGCTCATCTTGAACCTCTTTCTTAGCGTGTTGCATTTATACCTTGGGTGATGACCGGCGTCAACAACATCTGTATATACATACAGAGTATTGAGTTGGGCATCAATGTATAATTTGACCAAGATCCATAGTCATCAAAAGTTGATCGTGTCATGTTGAAAGATGTAATTGAACAAAAAATAAACACTGACTTTAAGGTAAGCCATTTAACCGTCGAAAATGAAAGTCATAATCATAATGTACCGGCGGGTTCAGAAAGCCATTTTAAAGTCATATTGGTATCGGATGATTTTAAAGGCTTGAACAAAGTTAAGCAGCACCAGCTTGTTTATAAGGTTTTAGCTGACGAGCTTGCGGGTGAGGTGCATGCCTTGGCGTTGCATACTTATGATCAGCAGGCGTGGGATAAGGTTGAAAAAGCCCCTGATTCACCTGATTGCATGGGTGGCAGTAAAAAGTAATTGAAAGGGATAATAGGTCATTGCCATAGGAAGAAGGCGGGTTATACTCCCAGTGCTACAAACATTTATAAAAATAAAAAAGAGGAATAAGTATGAACTGGTTTAAATCGATTACCGCTGCTGCTGCAGTATCTTTGTCTATGGCATCAATGGCTGATGTTGGCCCTTGGGAATTAGAAGCCCATGATAAAGATAAAGATATTAAAGTATTTACCCGTACAGTAGGTGAGTCGCCACTTAAAGAGTTTAAAGGGGTTACCAATATAAAAGCCGATGTGAACGCTTTTGTTGCACTATTGAAAGATCCTGATGTTGCAACTGAGTGGATGCACAATGTGGTTGAATTTAATGTGATTGAAAGTCCTTCGGATACTGAGAATGTGGTATATACAGTGAATCATACTCCATGGCCTGTTACTAACCGTGATGCTTATATCCGTTCAGTGATGAGTGCAAATGCGTCTGGTGTAGTGACATCGACTATCAAGGCTGAGCCAGAGTTTGCTGAGTTAAATGATGACTACATTCGTATGCCTCAAATTCTTGGGGCTTGGACATTCTCTCCTAAAGAAGAGGGCATGGTTGAAGTCACTTACCAAGTGCATGCAAATCCAGGCGGTTCTTTACCTGATTGGTTGGTGAATGCGATTGTGGTAGAAACACCTTTGGAAACGCTTTCAAATCTACAAGAAGTGATTACCAATGAAAAATATCAGAATCAAACGTTTGCCTTTATCGAGCAAGCAAAAATGGTTGAAGAAGCCGTGGCTGATGCCGTTGTTGAATAAACTTTAGTTTGCTTGAGTAATAAAAAACGGAGCTGGTGCTCCGTTTTTTATTACCTGTCTACTTTAGGTTAAGACTAACTTAATAAATCTTGATTCCCACCAAAAGCGGTTTGGTTTGTAGTGATCGTGAACTCTTTAACAAATTCGTGAACATAAGCAGGGCCGCCTGCTTTTGGACCGGTTCCAGATAAACCGTGCCCGCCAAATGGTTGCGCACCTACTTTTGCACCAATCATATTGCGGTTAATGTAAATGTTACCAACCATGGCATGATTAGCAATGTAGCTGATCCATCGCTGATTTCGACTATGAACCCCAAGGGTTAATCCAAAACCGGAATCATTTACTTGCTGTAAGGCTTTATCCAGCTGATCGTGACCAAATGAAATAACATGCAGTATTGGTCCAAAGTGCTCTTGTGTGAGCTCAGAGAGGTTGTTGATTTCGTAGACACAAGGTTCCAAATAGTTATCACTAGGCATGGCGTTGTGCATGTTGCATTTTGCGATAAATGTGGCGTTATCTGATAGCCAGTTAATATGGTTAATTAAACGGCTCTTTGCTTGTTTGTCGATAACTGGGCCTAAGTCAGAGTCTCTTAGGAAGGGAGATTCGATATTAAGTGTGTCTAATCTTCCTTTTAAGGCTTTATAAAACACATCCTTAATGTCTTCTTGGATATATAGCACTCTTAGAGCGCTGCATCTTTGACCGCTGCTATCAAATGCTGAATGAATCACATCTTTAACCAGTTGTTCTATGTGGGCGGTGCTGTCTGCAAACATAACATTTTGCCCACCAGTTTCTGCTAGAAATGGAATAAAGCGCTTGTCGTATCCAATTAACCACTTTTGAATGGTTTTAGCTGTTTCGGTTGATCCAGTGAAAACAGCCATATCGATTACATTTTCTTTTATTAAGCGTTCACAAATTATGCGGCCTTCTCCAGGAAGAAAGTATAGCTGTTCACGACTGATTCCCGCTTCATAAAAAATCTCCACCGCCCTTTGTGCAATGATACTGCTTTGCTGTGCAGGTTTGGCGATTACGCGGTTTCCACAAGCAAGGGCAGCTGAAATTTGACCCACAAAAATTGCAAGAGGGAAGTTCCAAGGGCTAATACACAGTACATTGCCTCTGGGATGGTATTTCAGCAGGTTTTCTTCACCTGTAACGGAATCAAGAATGGCTGGGTCGGAAAAGTTTTTTTGAGCTTGCCTTGAATAGTAATGACAAAAATCAATGGCTTCACGCACTTCGTCTATGGCGTTTTCTAAGGTTTTACCCGCTTCTTTCATACATAAATACACTAATTCATATTTATGGCTTTCAAAGTGGCTGGCGGCTTTCTCAACTGTTTTTGTGATGTCTTCTAAATCCGAGTACGTAAACCGACTTGTTTTCAGTTGCTCGACGCAAAAATCCAGAGCCTGCTCTGTTACATGGTGCGTATTGCCGATAAGTTCGTTGTCAACAGGGCTGAGTGTTTGTATTGGGGTTTCCGACTGGAATTCATGGCCATTTATAATGGGAGCGGATTCGTAATGTTCTTCATGAAAGGGAAGGACTTTATCCATTGTATGGTAGTAAAAGTTATCGTGCTGCAGTTCAATGCCAACGCTATTGGGATAATCCACAAAGATATCCCTTGGCAATGGTATGTTTGGGTTTGAAATTGAAGACTGAACTAAATAATCAGCAGGGTGTTCTGTAAGAGTGTGTATTGGTACCTGTGGGTCTTGTACTTGAAATACAAACGAGCTGTTGGCACCGTTTTCAATCAAACGTCTTACCAAATAAGGAAGCAGCTCAGAGTGTTCACCAATAGGCGCATAAATGCGACAAGGAATACTGTACTTTTCATTTACTTGATCGTATAGAGATTCCCCCATGCCTTGTAGTCTTTGAAACTCATATTCAACAGGGGATTGTAAATTAATAATATAGTTAACTGTCCAAGCATTATGAGTAGCAAATTTTGGGATAAGCCATTTTTGATTTTTATTGAGTAGAAACTTACAGCAAGCCATGTAATTTAAGTCGGTACTGGCTTTTTGAGTGAAAACTGGATACTCATCAAGCCCCCGTTCCTGTGCCCACTTTATTTCACTATCCCAGTAGGCGCCCTTTACCAAGCGAATTGGGATAGATTTTTGTAGTTTATCTGCAAGCGCGTGCAACCAATGTAGGGAGCTAATAGAGCGCTTTCCGTAAGCTTGAATGACAATACCAAACTGTCCCCAATTATTGAGATCTTGATGGCTTAATACTGATTCGAATACTTGTAAGGAAATATCTAGCCGGTACTGTTCTTCAGCATCTATTGTGATGGGAACATCAAGTTGCTTGGCTCTTTTAGCCAGTGTCAGCAATCGATTGACCAGTTCAGGTAATACCTTGTGCTGTTGGCTTGGTTCGTAACGAGGGTGCAAAGCTGATAACTTGATTGAAATATTATCTTTTAATTTCTCTTTACGGCTGTTGCCTAATGCCACCGTTTCTAGTGCGTTCATATAAGCAGCCATGTAAGTTTGGGCATTGTCCTCAGTTAATGCTTCTTCGCCCAGCATATCGAATGAGCAGCATTGGTTTAGTTGTTCAAGGTCTTTCGCGTTTTCAATGGCCTCATCCGGGGTTTGTGCATAGATAAATTGCTCGCCCATTATGCGTATGGCTCGGCCAACGGCCTCACGGGTGATGTTGATGGTTAATTTGTTGATGAGTCCATCAACCGCTTCGGTGGGGTGGTTTTTCTTGGGGTTGAGCATCTTGCCACTGATGGCTAACCCCCAGCTTGCAGCATTTACCCAAAAAGATTCGCTTTTGTTTACATGATGGTGCCAGCCACGCTCAGATAATTTATCAATTAATAAATCGTTGGCAGTCGCCACATCAGGGATGCGAATCAGTGACTCAGCTAGGCACATTAAAGTGATGCCTTCGTCGGTACTTAGGTCATACTCTTGCAGGAGTTTATGAAGGATGGTTTGGTTATTCTGTTGCTGCATGCCATGAATGAGTTCTGACACATCATCTATAAACGACTCTTCGAGCGTCTCAGGGAATAGGTCGATCAGGTCTTGCACATAATCTTGCTCGTCGAATAGATAGAGTTCGTTAATTTTGGCTCTTAAAGATGGGGCTTTTTCTGCGTGAAGCGAGCTTGGGTCTATGGTGAAATCCAGCATTTTCTAAATATCCTATTTTCCGCAAGCTTATTCATTAAGTGTAGTTTGCATAGGGTAATTTCCAACTAAAAATAGCTGCATTTCAGTCAGGTTTAGCAATCAATCAGAGGAATTGGCTGCTTTTGAATCTTTTTGGTTGTTTATTGTTCAGTGAAGGCTCTTAGCTTGATTAACTTTTTATGTACTCGATTGGCACGAGCAAGTTTGTCCTGCACTGCTGTGAGAGAGGGGGCCAGTTTTTCAGCTTCTTTCCATAACTTGATGGCGTCGGTAACTTTGCCCTGCCGATAGACCGCATCAGCCTGTTTATCTAACCGTTTGGCTTGCTTTTGGCGTGTGGCATTTGCCTGTTTAATTGCTTTTTTGACCGCAGGCCCTTTGAAAGGGGCGTTTGTGAGTATGCTTTGTAAGTTAATGATTTGATCATAATCATATTTCTCTAGCGCTAAATTAAGCGCGTTTAATAGTGAGGTTTGGCGATCAAGTATGGCGTTTTGATTGGGCTTTTTAATGCCTTCATTAATGGATTTTGATAGGGCACTTTGCTGCAGTTGATCGTTAAGTTTTAATGCCTGATTGTAAGCATGGCGGGCTCGTTCATAATCTTGTGCAGCTATTGCATCTATTGATAATTCATACAGATGAGATGCTAACTTATTCTTGTTATGGGTTAATTGCATTTCTTTAATCGACCAGCTGGAATTTGAAATCCGCTTTTCAAAATCCAGTATGGAAAACTGGGCTTCTAAAAGTTGCGCTTCAGATAAGGCTAATTCCGTTTCGATCAGCCTTCGTTCATTGGCCTTTTGTGAGATCAACTTTTTTTCTATGGAGCTAAATTGTGGTTGCCAGCTATGATATTCCTTAAGTTTTTTTAGATTTGATTTAGCCTTTCCCCAGCGTTTTTGATTGATATTCCCATGAATGGTTTGCATGAGTTTTCTAGCTTCAAGGGTGTCTCTTTTTTGAATTTTTTTATAAATAGCGTCTTGTTGCTGGTTGTCATCATGCAATTGCTTGAGTGCTTTTTTATAATTGCCTTGGGCGATTAAAGCATCAGT
>CAJXIT010000104.1 GCA_913054055.1 uncultured Thalassolituus sp. | reverse complement strand
AAATGTAAAAGATTGAATATGACCATTGTTTGCCAAACCACAGATATTCCAGATAATCAAAGCAAAGGTTTTGAAGTTGAAGGGCAGTTATTTTTTATAGTAAACAAATACGGAAAGTTCAGCGCCTATAAAAACGCTTGCCCCCATTTAGGAATTCAATTAGAAATGGTACCGGATCAGTTTCTGGATAGCAGTCACAGTTTAATACAGTGTTCAATGCATGGGGCATTGTTTAGAATTGAAGATGGTTTGTGCATCAGCGGACCTTGTATTGAGCAAAAACTGAAACCCATTTCTATTCAAATACAAGGTCATGACATCCACCTTGTGGAGTGATTTTAGGTGACTCTAATCTGAATTACGGCAGCGTTCAGCTGGCACAGCTAACTGGGTAATCATATACTCTTGAAAGTCTTGTGGATAACGTTGCTTGGCCAAGGCTTTTTTCATACATAGCAACCAAGCATCTCTCTCAGCACTGCCAATGGTTAAATGGCTATGGGCTTGTGGGATAGAAATTGGCCCGTACTTTTCTCGATACAATCTTGGTCCACCTGTCCAAGCACACAAAAATCGCGTGAGCTTATCACGGGATACCGCTAGATCGTCCGGATGCATATCGCGTATATGTTTAGATTCTTTTAATTCCGACATAATGTCGTAGAAGTCATCCACTAATTGTTTGATGCCTTCGTATTCACCTGCCGCTTGATAAGTCGCATCCTCTGAACCATATAGCTTTGTTGTCATCGCCTACCTCTACTTTTATAATTTTTTAATACAAAAAAGCCAGTGGATTTCTCAACTGGCTTTTAAAAAATCAGATTCTGAACATCTTCTTCAGTTAGATTTTTTATTTGCCTTACGTTTACGTGCTGCCACTTTATCCCGCTTGGCTTGACGAATGTCTTCAGTTTGTTTGACGCGCTCACCGCGCTTGGATTTATTGAAGATACGATCTTCTTTTTGTCCATCAAATGGGTTATCACCGGATTTAAATTCAAAGCGAATAGGTGAGCCGCTGATATTTAATACACGACGGAATGTATTAGCCAAGTAACGCTTATAACTATCTGGCAATACATTGACTCGATTACCGTGAACAACAATGACAGGAGGGTTCATGCCACCTTGGTGAGCATAACGTAATTTGGTTCTGGCACTGCCCGACATAGGTGGCTGGTGATCCATAACCGCGTCTTCAAGAATGCGCGTTAATTGACTGGTGGACATATCCATATGGGCCGATGCATAAGCTTCATCCACTGAGTCATATAAATGGCCGACACCTGTACCATGCAAGGCTGAAATAAAATGAATATCCGCCCAGTCAGCAAAATTTAATCGACGCTCAATTTCTTTTTTAACATAGTCTTTTTGCTCGGTGTCCATGCCATCCCATTTATTTAATGCGATCACTAAGGCACGGCCTGAGTTCATAACAAAGCTCAGCATGGTTAAGTCTTGCTCGACAATACCATCACGGGCATCGATCACTGCAATACATACGTTACTGTCTTGGATGGCTTGTAAGGTTTTTACTATGGAGAATTTTTCAGCGGCTTCTGAAATATTTTTACGACGTCGCACTCCGGCTGTATCAATCAATACATAATTTTTATCATGACGTTCAAAAGGAATATAAATACTGTCCATGGTGGTGCCAGGGTGATCGTAAACCACCACGCGCTCTTCACCTAACATGCGATTCACTAATGTGGACTTGCCCACGTTAGGTCGCCCCACTACAGAAATTTTTACCCCTTTAATGCGCTCAGCTTCTTCCGCATCCGGGTCAATGTGAAACTGTTCTGGTAAGCGATCTAAAACATGATCCATTAATACACTGATACCACGGTTTTGCGTGGCGGCAATGCTTAATACTTCACCCATGCCCATTTCATGGAAATCCAAGGTGGCAATATCAGGATTCAAGCCATCAATTTTATTCACCACAAGATAGGTTGGCTTTTCTAATGTACGCAAGTGATTGGCAATCATTTGATCGGCGCCCATTAATCCGGCACGACCATCCACTAGAAATAACACCACATCGGCTTCTTCCATGGCTTGGAAACTTTGCTCAGCCATTTTTTCATCTAAGCCTTCTTCCATGCCACTGATACCGCCGGTATCAATCACAATGTAATCGCGCTCACCCACTTTACCTGCACCGTATTTGCGATCACGTGTCAGACCCGCAAGGTCTGCAACTAACGCGTCACGGGTACGAGTTAAGCGATTAAATAAAGTAGATTTGCCCACATTAGGACGGCCTACTAAAGCGATTACTGGATTCATCTTGTATTCTTTCTATAAACAAACACGGGCCTTAACTTGGTTAAGACCCATGATTTAAATTCACAACTGACTTAAACGTTCTTTAAGTGTAGTCGTATTAGCGATCTAAGCTATAAACGGTCACATACCCAGAATTATTGATAGCAACTAATGTATCGTCACTGGCCAATAATCGAGTGCGAATGCCTGGATCATGGGAAAACTGTCTTGAAGGGTGCTTCATACCATAACTGCCAGTACGTACCCAATCTAAAGCTGGACGTGTCACCTTGTCTCTACCGACAATGGTGCCATCCAACTGTTTAACTAAATGTATGTAGCCTTCAAAGTCAGCCACTGCGATGTGGTTAGCAAAGACCACTGGCTCGCTTAACTGTCGACCTTTCAGGTCCACTTGCTGCCAAACATCTGATGCACTGCGGTCATCCACCGCTTGAATGTGATCATTGTCGTCAACAATGTATAAATTACCCAGTCCAGATGCTGGGCCATGATAAGAAGACGCTTCACGCTTCCAAACCATTTTGCCACTGGTTAAATCTAAAGCGGCTAAATGCCCTTGATAACCGCATACGTATAACAAGTTATCTTGAATTAATAAGCTGCCATCAATATCCACTAAACGTTCAAGCTCGCTTCGACCAGCAGGAATACCTATGCGTTCTTGCCACATTAACGTGCCATCGTCTTTGTTTAATGCCACCACTTTACCATTGGCAAAACCGGCAATGACAAAGCGATCATAAAATATCGGAGCAGATGTTCCGCGCAACGATAAGGTGGGTAAATTACTGTCAAACCCCCATTTAATCTCACCGCTTTGTGCATTCACAGCATATAGGTGTCCATCAATGGTTTGCGCAGCCACTAAACCACGCTCTTCTACCGGCAACGATAAGATTTCTGACTTCACATTACTGCGCCATACTTCTTTACCGTCGCTGAGTGAAAATGCAATCAGTTCACCATTAGACGTAGCGAAGTAACCATTTTCTTTACCTAATGCCACACCTGCTGTGACTTCTTCCGTAAAGCTTTGCTCCCAGATAACGTCACCGTCACCTAAGGCTAGTGCTTGAATCACACCATCCGAACTTGCTGCGTATAAAACATCATCTTTCAGTGCAGGTTGTAAACGAGCATATGCTCCGCCTAAACCATCACCCACTTGCCCGCGCCATTGGGTGGTTAAACTGATTTCCTTTTGGAAACCCGTTAACGAATTAGGGCCAGTTTCTTGATCTTTTTTATCGTTACTAGAGCAAGCCGCTAAGCTTACCAACAAGGCAGCAAGTAAAAGACGCATTAGTTAGCCACCGCCAGGTCATCAAGTTTCATTTGTAAAACTGGATTATTAGCACCAATGCGCTGAGCCGCTACAACCGCTTTGCTGTATGCATCACGTGCTGCGTCTTTATCGCCTTTGGCTAACAAAGCATCACCTGTTGTTTCTTGGTATTCCGCTTCGAATGCACCGACTTTGTCATTGGCTAATAACGCAAGGGCGTCATCAACTTTGCCCGCAGCGATCATGACACGCGCAAGACGAACGGTTGCAGTGTGCTGTAAAGCATCATCTTTAGCATTGGCAACAATGCTGGTTAATTCTTTTTCTGCTAACTCTAGGTCACCAGCTTCAACTGCATCCTTAGCTTTAAATAGTGATGCAAATTGTGCATATACCGTGCTTGGGTATTCAGATTGAATACGATCCAACAAAACGGCACGCTGACCCTTATCTTCTTCTGTCTGGCTAGTAGAAAGCGTTAGCATTTCTTGATACACAGCTGACGCAGCTTCGCCTGTTGCTTGCTGACTGTCCTGATATGAGTTAAAGCCTAACCAACCACCTGCAACCAATACCACTGCAACTAATGTTTGTTTACCGTTTTCTTCCCACCATTTTTTCATGGCTTCGATTTGTTCTTCTTCTGTGCGCATTTCACTCATGAGTGTGCTCCCCTTTATTATTCTTAATTCAATCTAATTTATATTAATACAATTGCTCAGCTAACCAAGTGGCTATCTGGCCTTGCTCTAATGTTATTTGTTCGCCACTTTCTCTTAGGTCTTTAATGCTGGCCTTACCTGCGGCCACTTCATCTTCCCCTAAGATTAACGCAAAGCGAGCGCCGCTTTCGTTAGCTTTTTTCATTTGTTTCTTAAAGTTACCACCACCTAAGTGCATTTGCAGCCTTAAGCTAGGAATGGCTTCTCGTAATTGTGTGGCTAACTGCATAGCAGGTGTGGTCACATTGCCCATGGACACCTGATACACATCTAAATAGTTAGTCACCTCATCTGGAATCACATTCAGCGCTTCTAACATTAAAATTAAACGCTCAATTCCCATGGCAAAGCCAACTGCAGGCGTTGGCTTGCCACCTAACTGCTCTACCAAGCCATCGTAACGGCCACCGGCACATACTGTACCTTGAGCACCTAATTCAGTGGTCACCCACTCGAATACGGTTTTACTGTAATAATCCAATCCACGAACTAAACGAGGGTTAATTTCGTATTCGACGCCAACGGCGTCTAAAAGTGCCCTTAGAGTTTCAAAATGTTCTTTTGATTCGTCATCTAAATAATCATAAAAATCAGGGGCTTCATTTAATAAGGCCTGTGTTTGCTGATTTTTACTGTCTAAAATACGTAGAGGGTTAGTATCCAGTCGACGCTGACTATCTTCATCTAATTGGTCTTTCACACCCGATAAAAACTCAACCAAGGCCGCTTTATATTTAGCGCGGGCTTCATTGCTGCCCAACGTATTCAATTGCAAAGTGACTTTGTCGCGAATATTCAAACGCTGCCATAACTGATGAGTCATGATGATGAGCTCAGCATCAATATCTGGAGTGGCCATACCAAACGTTTCCACACCAATTTGGTGGAACTGACGATAGCGGCCTTTTTGTGGACGCTCGTAACGGAACATTGGGCCCATATACCATAAGCGCTGACGCTGGTTATTGGCGATTAGCTGATGTTCTTCACAGGCACGCACACAACTGGCAGTACCTTCAGGGCGCAAGGTTAAACTGCGTTCGCTGCGCTCAAATGTGTACATTTCTTTTTCAACAATATCGGTCACTTCACCAATTGAGCGCTTGAACAGGCGGGTTTCTTCAACAATGGGCATGCGTATCTCTTGATAGCCAAAGCCATCAAGGGTCGCTTTCACTTGCTCTTCCAAGTAACGCCAAATTTGCGTTTGCCCAGGAAGAATATCGTTCATGCCGATAAGTGCTTTAATTTGATCTTGTGCCACTGTTTCTTTCCAAGTTCTTCAGTAACGGCTTGCCAATAAGCAAGCTGCAACATTCATTTCCAAATTTATCATTGAGAGCCCTGATACGCTGGTCGCGTGCAAGCACCCTCCTACATAATATTCTTTCATTCTATTTTTGAGGAGGCGTGGGCGATAAGATTTAGTTTTTGCTAATTCCTGTCGCCTGAGAGCGGCCTCCTACATAGCAATTAATCTTTAATGATTAACGCGGCTTCTGCCGCTTCTTTTTCAGCTACTTTGCGTCGTATCATTTTCTCTTGATTATCAACCAAGTTTTCATTATCTAATTTGCCTGACGGCGTGCCATCTTCGTACACCAAATTATTGGGCGACCCACCGGTTAAACCTAAATCCGTTTCTTTTGCCTCACCAGGGCCGTTTACTACGCAACCTATAACCGAAACATCCAGAGGTGTTAAAATATCTTCTACTCGGGTTTCTAATTCATTCATGGTTTTCACCACATCAAAGTTCTGGCGAGAGCAACTTGGGCAAGCAATAAAGTTAATGCCTTTATTTCTTAGCTTTAAACTTTTTAATATATCAAAGCCCACTTTGATTTCTTGAACTGGGTCAGCCGCCAAAGACACTCGTAAGGTATCACCGATACCGTCCATCAATAACATGCCTAGCCCAACAGAACTTTTCACTGTGCCACTGCGTAATCCGCCTGCTTCAGTAATCCCTAAATGCAAAGGCTGTTCAATTTGGGAAGCGATTTGACGATAGGCTGCCACAGTCATAAATACATCAGAGGCTTTAAGGCTTAATTTAAAATCTGGAAAGTTCATGCGATCTAGAATATCAATATGACGCATGGCACTTTCTACTAGGGCTGCAGGCGTGGGTTCGCCGTATTTTTTCTGTAAATCTTTTTCTAACGATCCGGCGTTAACGCCAATTCGAATAGGAATCCCATTGTGTCGAGCCGCATCTACCACTGCACGAATGCGTTCTTCTTTGCCTATATTGCCAGGATTAATGCGTAAACAATCAGCGCCTAGCTCAGCCACTCTTAAAGCAATTTTGTAATCAAAGTGAATATCCGTAACCAGTGGCACATCCACCAGCTTTTTAATTTCACCAAACGCTTCTGCTGCCTCCATGGAAGGCACACTTACACGCACAATATCCGCCCCCACATCTTCAAGGGCTTTAATTTGTGCAACAGTGGCAGCCACATCACATGTTTCTGTGTTGGTCATGCTTTGCACGGCTATTGGAGCATCGCCGCCCACAGGGACATTGCCCACCATAATCTGGCGAGATGTGCGACGTTTGATCGGTGATTCACCTTGTTTGTTCATAAGTAAGCTTATTTACCGCGCTTGAAACTTTTATATTCATCAGAGTTCGGGAAGCGTTTTTTTAATTTAAACGCGTAACTTGCTTGCCCATTACGATCCCGACTGGCTTTCGCAATTCGGTATCCTAGGTATAAGCTAGCCGATGAATGTGTGAGTTTTTTATTTTTGACAATTTCTTCAAAGCGATCGAACCAGCGCTTTGCTGGTCGCACACTATTACGCTGTAAATACAGCTCTGTCAGATGCAGAGCTGAAATTGTGCTGTATAGATCTAAAGTCCAGGCTTTTTCAAACGCATCAATGGCTTTGCTTGAGTCGTTGAAAGCAATGTAACAAATACCTAAATCTTCGTAAGCGGCCACACGGGCTGAATAGTTCACATCGTTTGCGGCCAAACTTAATAATTCACACGCACGAATTTCACGCTTTTGCTGAAGTACAAAACGACCATAGTGGTAATTGGTTGGACTGTGTTCATCATCAATGTCTAGGGCCGTTTCAAATTCTTTTTCAGCCAACTTAATTTCGCCACGCTCTTGCCAAAACATAGCCATGGCACTATGTGCCGCTGCACTATCCGGCGCAATCTCTAAAGCTCGCTCAATTTTTTTACGAGCCATCACCACGTCACCACTGGATAGATAACCCAAACCTAAAGCCACATACGTTTCAGCGGCTTTTTCTGGGTTACTTTTTTTAGAGAAGCGGCTGTCTGTCACAGTGACACAAGCACTTAATGTGACCATTAATAGAGCGGCTATTTGTAGTTTTATTATTTTCATAATTCCAATTTACGACTGAGTCGTGTCTGCTGCATTTGTGATGTCGTTCATTTTAATGTAACGCTCACTGCGTTTTGTTCTATCCGCTACATTGCCCACTAATTGACCACATGCAGCATCAATGTCGTCGCCACGAGTAGATCGAATCGTCACAATATACCCCTGTTCATGCAGATAATCTCGGAACTTATACACACGGTTATTACTTGGCCTTTCATAACCCGAATTCGGGAATGGATTAAACGGTATTAAATTAATTTTACAGGGTGTATCTTTCAGCAGAACAGCTAGCTCTTTTGCGTGTTCTAACTCATCGTTCACCTTATTCATCATGGTGTATTCAACGGTGAGTTTACGTCTGTCTGGTAATGACCCCATATAGTGATTACAGGCTTTCATTAGTTCTTTAATTGGATATTTTTTATTGATAGGTACCAGTTCATTTCGCAATGCATCATTCGGGGCATGCAAAGAAACTGCAAGTGACACATCACTCACCTTGGCTAAATCGTATAATTTAGGTACCACACCTGAAGTACTTAGTGTCACCCGACGTTTGGATAAACCATAACAAAAGTCATCCATCATCAGATCCATGGCATCCACTACCGCATCAAAATTCAATAATGGTTCGCCCATGCCCATCATCACCACATTGGTGATTTTACGTTCACGTTTTTCACCCGGCTTGTCAAAACTCTTAGCCGCTACGTAAACCTGGCCAATGATTTCGGCAACTGACAGGTCTCGGTTGAACCCTTGCTTGCCGGTTGAGCAGAAGCTGCAATCCAAAGAGCAACCTATTTGAGAAGACACGCATAAGGTTCCGCGATCCCCCTCGGGAATGTATACGGTTTCAATGCTTGAGCCACCAGGCATACGCATTACCCATTTTTTGGTGCCGTCTTTTGAAATGTCATGATAAACAATTTCAGGGTATTCCACGCAAGCTACTTGTTTTAGTTTTTCGCGCATCACTTTGCTGACATTGGTCATATCATCAAAGTCTTCTATTCCAACTTGATGGATCCATTTTAATAACTGCTGAGCACGGAACGGTTTTTCACCTAATTCCACAAAAAAGTCTTTCATTTTTTGTGGGCTTAACCCCAGCAAATTGACCTTTTTTTGTTCTTCACTCATGGCATTACCTACTAAAACATGACCACATTAAATACGGAAAAAGGGCGGTGGGTATATTCTCCCTTTCCGCCCCTTCATTGTGTGTAAGGCGTAAAGCGCTTACAACACTATTTGCATACGTTTGGATTAACGTGCGCAGATTTCTTCGTCTTTGAAGAAGTAGCTGATTTCACGTGCAGCAGACTCGGCAGAGTCAGAACCGTGTACAGCGTTTGCATCGATGCTTTCAGCGAAGTCAGCACGGATAGTGCCAGCATCAGCTTCTTTAGGGTTAGTTGCGCCCATTAGGTCACGGTTCTTAAGAACAGCGCCTTCGCCTTCTAATACTTGAATCATAACAGGACCAGAAGTCATGAAGCCTACTAGATCTTTAAAGAAAGGACGCTCAGCGTGCTCAGCGTAGAAACCGCCAGCTAGTTCGTCAGATAAACGAACCATTTTAGAAGCAACAACTTGTAGACCCGCTTCTTCGAAACGGCTGTAGATTTTACCGATTACATTTTTAGCTACTGCGTCAGGCTTAACGATAGATAGAGTGCGTTCAACGGCCATGATATATCTCCAATTAGGATAAGATGAGTCAAAAAACCCGCGGATTATACGGTATTTAGAGCAAAATGCCACTGGTTGTTTTTTGACCGGACAATCTACAAAACCCTAGTTATTTCAAGGGCTAACGCCAATCTAGCCTTTCTTCGTCTGTTTAAAATGAAATACCAGTTTCAATACCAAAATTAAGCTCGGTAGCAGGTGCCAAAACACATCGAATATATCAATGGCTTTTAACCCTACCCCCTCAACAACCCAAGTAAACTTTTGCACAAGGTGAGGTTCGGGAGAAATAGGGGCAATGAGCATGAAAACACTCATTATCAGTAAAAAGGGGAAAGGAATTAAGGCTAATTTGGGGCCAAGCCAATTTTCGATGGATATACGCATAAAAACCCTGTTTATAAGCAGCTATTTAGATAACGCTAATATAAAGGGTTTTATGGGAACATCAATGCCAGTGCGGGCTAGCTGGCTGCTTCGGCCATGTTGCGAATGCGCGCCACCATGCTGCGCAGGCCATTGCCACGGGTTGGACTTAGGTGCTTTAACAAGTCTAATTCACCAAAAAAACCTTCAATATCAAAGGCTAAGATGTCTTTTGCTGCTTTACCGTTATAAGCTGCCAGTACCACAGCCAACAAGCCAGACACAATAAAGGCGTCACTGGCCATATCAAAATACAGCTTACCGTCTTGGTTATATGACTCAATCCACACCTGACTCTGGCAACCTGAAATCAAGCGCTCATCGGTTTTTAGACCATCCTCCATCGCTGGCAACTGCTTGCCTAGGTCGATAATGTACTTGTAACGCTCTTCCCAGCCATCAAAGAAACTCAATGAATCTATGATTTCTTCTGGTGTAATGGATTTACCAAATGAACTATT
>CAJXIT010000103.1 GCA_913054055.1 uncultured Thalassolituus sp. | reverse complement strand
TGCTTTGCCTGCTTGAGCGACTTTTAAATTAGATGTACTCATGTTATTTGCCTTGATAGTGAAATTTACTAATACATGGTGAATCACCCTTCTTCTTGAATCAAACTCATAATTTTCAATTTTTACTTGAATTTTCTTAATACAAAGACTTTAATACCAACTAAGATTACTTTCTGAGCAAACGGCAAACGTTATGAATATTGAGCTTAGGCACCTAAAAACTTTAATGGCGCTTCACCAAACTGGATCCCTTGTGGAAGCGGCTGCTCATATTCATTTAACGCAATCCGCCCTCAGCCACCAACTTAAAGAATTGGAAGGCCGTTTAGATCAGCCTTTGTTTTACCGTAAAACCAAGCCGGTACGATTCACTCCGGCAGGTCAGCGCTTATTGGACTTGGCTCACCAAGTTTTGCCTCAAATCGAATCCACTGAGCGTGACCTTTCACGTATTCGCCAAGGTCGTAAGGGCCGTTTAAATATCACCATTGAATGTCACAGTTGTTATGACTGGTTGATGCCAACTTTGAATGAATTTCGTGGCCACTGGCCAGAAGTAGAATTGGATATGCTGGGGGGATTTCACTTCGACTCTCTGACCAAGCTCAAAAATGGTGAGTTGGATTTAGTAGTCACGTCTGATCCTAAAAATAATGACGACATCGAATACCTGCCATTATTTAAATACCAATCCATGTTAGTGGTCGCACCAGACCATGAATTGGCAGACAAGCCTGTGATTGAACCACACGATTTAAGCAAAGAAACCTTAATCACCTACCCTGTAGATTGCTCTAGCTTGGATATTTTTCAGTGCTTCTTAACACCGGCCGGCATTGAACCTGGTCACTTACGTCAAGTAGAGCTAACCATGATGATGGTGCAATTGGTTGCCAGTGGACGCGGTGTGAGCTGTTTGCCAAATTGGGCTGTGCATGATTATGTGCGACAAGGTTTTGTGGTTGATAAACCACTTGGCCGTCACGGAGTATGGCGAACTTTGTATGCAGCCGTAAGAGCTGAACAAGCCGACAATGCATTCATTCAAGACTTTAAAAACATTGCTCAGCGAGTGTGCCATCAGCATTTAGAAGGGGTAAAACCAGCCTAACTTTAGAAAGGCATCCGGCTAACGTTTTATTTTCTGATGGGTAATTCGACAATGATTGTAAAGCTATAAACCTGCAACACCTGTTGCGCTTAAGCCGTGACTAGAATAGTAACTGCCATATCTATCTTGCATGTAAAAATTGGCCTCAATATCACGTAGCCATTCTGCCGCTTCGCCTTCCTTTAGCATGGCGATGGTGGCAACACTGCCACTGACTAAACACTGATCCGAAATAATTGATATGGTTGCACAATGCGCCACAGGCCAGCCTGTTTTAGGGTTAATAATGTGGCAATAACGCTTACCATCCGCAATAAAATATCGTTCATAGTAGCCGCTAGTGGCAATCGCACCAGCAGACATTTGAAGAGTAACAATGGCTTTATCAGGCTGGTTTGGATTACGAATGCCCACCAACCAAGGGCTGCTATCAGGTCTACTGCCAAGTACCGTCATATCACCGGCCAAATCAATCAACCCAGAGCAAACACCTGCATTCTTTAATACTTTTAAGGCACAATCTGCTGCAAATTCTTTCACAACGCCTCCAAAATCGATCTGCATGCCCTTGGGTAAAAAAATGGATTCTCCATCCCATTGTATTTTTTCAAAACCCACATACTTTAAGCATGCATTAATGCTTTTCTGCGTCGGTACTTTTCCGGCTTTAAAATCCCAGATTTTATTCAATACCCCACTGGTGATATCAAATAGTCCATCGCTCTGCTCAAAACATAATGCCGAGTAATTTAATAAACCCTGTGTTTCAGCATCCACTGTCATAGAGTGTTGACCCGCAGATTGGTTGATTTTACTGATCACACTGTTTTCTAAAAAACGGGAATACTTTTTCTCTAAGCGCAATACCTCTTGCTCAGCAAGTTGTATCGCTAAGTGAAGCGCTTGAGGGTCATCATGATATAAATGAAAGCTACATGGCCCACCCATGGCTTTAAAAGCATGAGATAGCTGTGTGTACCCAGCTATCTGCCCACTTAAACTTTCAAGACGATTAAAAGTGATAATCAACACCTATACTAAACGTTGTGAAATTTAATAATGCTGGGTGTTCAACAGAATCTCTTCCTGTTAGTCCCCAACTGCTGTTGCTCCAATAATTACTGAGCCCAAAGGTCACACTGAAATCTTTAGCATGAAACTGAGCATCGACACCGGCAGAAATGGCACCATATGCAGAAAGTCGAAAATCATCACTGTAATACTCAGATTCGGGGGCCGCTTCTAACGTATAAAAGTCTGCACTGTGTTGCCAGTGATACCGAAGGTTAGGTGCAATGGTAAAATTTAAACCCATGACACTTAAATCCTTCCATGCGCTGGTGCCAATTGTATTAGCAATCACACCCCATTCATCTTGATAAAAACGATAATCTAAATGCCAAGATATGTTGTGGTATTCGGTAAAGTGATGACGATACTGAGCCGATAAAGTATGTTGTTCTCGACTACTTGGACGCTGATCTTTACTGCGATACGGATCAGATAAATGCCCTTTCATTCGAGTATACCCCACACCTACCTGCAAAGTTTGATTACGACTGATCACCTGAGTGACACCTTCATAAAAAGATAAGCTGCGTTTACTCTTACCTTTTGCTTCTATTCGGCCTCCGCCAAACAACTCTGCATCAGTAGGTGATAAAGAATCAAATGAGGTACTCACAGATGCTAACAAGGTTGTGTGTTTATCAAATATTTCTAGGGAACCCGCTGCACCGATTGCAACTGATTGGTAGTCTTTTTCCTTAGAAATAGCAAAACTGCTATTTAATGTACCTTCTTTAAAATATCGAGTACCACTTACACTGGCATCAATGCGCTTCTCTTCAATAGATGCACCGCTCATATATACCTTTGGATCCCCATCGCCTTCATCAATGGTGGCATAAGGGCTTGCACCGCTTAATGTTTCATAGGTGACATTTGTATCGATTGAGTAATCTTCTTTATAAGGGGTGAAATAACCCACTTGAAGTACATTTATTCCAAATCGACCAGTATTGCCACTGCTAACGCTACCCGTTTCTAAAGGCGCCTCTTGATACTGAGTATAGCGCACGCTGACGGTTTCTTTTTCAGGAACCGTAGCAGCTTCAACTGCGCCAGGGATCGCAAGTGCGGATGCACTTAGCATTGACAGCGTTGATTTTTTTCGACCACTTGCATTAAGCTTGTTTGAATTAATTACAGCCACAACCGCCTCCTGCTGCTTGACCACCACCTGATGCACCTTCTTTACTAAAATAAATATGATTATCCAGCATCGTCTTTTGTGAAATAGGAGACCCTTGCATATTGTTTTTTGCAAGATTACCTTTTTCCCAAGGTTTCACTGTCGTACATGCCGATAAGGCAAATACTAAAGTAAGGAGTGTTAATACTGTTTTCATAGTTATTCCTCAATCCTGATATAGTAAATATAGGGCGAACAATGGCTCAAAGGTGTATGACTATTTTCTTAGTAGCTTGATTACTTGCTTACGTATTTCTGCAATGTCAGCTTCTTTAAAACCAACATGTACTTTTTTAACTTTTCCTTTTCTGTCAATTAAGTATGACGTTGGCATACCTGGCAGCTTGTACTTATTTGGCACTGTGCCCTTAGGGTTTAGTAACACTGGGTATTGAACTGGGTACTGGTCTAAAAATTTGGTTGCATCTGATAAGTTTTCATCCAAATTAACGGCGATTACTTCAAAACCTTTTCTTTTCAGTTCTTGTCGTAAGTCATTTAATAACGGTAATGACTGGCGACACGGGCCACACCAAGATGCCCAAAAATCCAAATAAACAACCTTTCCTCGGTATTTCTTTAAACTGTCTAACTTACCTGTTGCTAAGTTTTTTAGGTTGAAGTTAGGGGCCATATCCCCCTGTGAAACAGCAAATGTTGATGCTGATAAACATAAGATAAGTATTGCTAAAAATCCGCGCATAATTTTCTCCAATCTCTTAATAAGTAAGTTAGGTTTAAGTTATAAGTCGGAAGGAATTTTACTTTGTTGGCCCTTGTATCGTATCGGCTAAAAGTCATAAATAAGTACAAATTACGCCATAGCCTAGCGGGATCGAAAATACTGAAAAATGGATTGAAATACAGGCAAGTCCATTCTTTTAGAGGAAAATACAGGGAGGAAAACAGGTTTAATTAACACTGACAAGAAGTAACAATAGATAGGATTTTTTATAGAAATAAAATAGAAACGGCCATTTAAGCAACAGTCTGCTTATGGCCTTTGATTGTTTCTATATTAACTGGCTTGCAGTTTACGGTGTACGATCTCCAGTCTGTCTTTTACTTTTCTCATGATATTTTGAACGTTAATAAAAGGGACTTTGTTTTTCTTTGACTCTTTTTTGGAAAACAGTTGAGATTCTAGGCTCAATCTCTTGTTGTCGCTTTCAAGCAATAATGACTCAAGCTTAAAAATTTTCTTCTGGCGCTCAATAATCTGTGACGTCATCGCAACGGATCTTGATTCATATTTCTTTTTAGCCGCTAATTCCTGTTGATAAAGCGCATCCAGTCGATTGATTTCTTTTGTTAACGCCATGATTTCAGGGCCGTGAACAACATCAGAGGATAGCTTTCCATTATCTGATTTGGCTTTCAATGATGAGAATACTGACCGAAATTTTTTAAATTCAACATTATGTCGTTCAATGGTTTGCTCTTGTGATTTAAGACTGGCTTTAAGATCTGCGATCTCAGCGTTTTTATCTTTAATCACTTTAGAAAGACAAGCCACCTCAGCCTGGTGCAATGACTTTGCAGCTTTGGTGTCTCTGATGTAAGACATTATTAAATCTTGATTACTGGTAGAGCCTACGTTCTGTAATAATTCTGAATCTGTGCCTTTCATGGGAAATCCTCACAAAGTAATGGCACCATTATATTAGCTCAGTGTTTATTGCACATATTCAAAAATGGAGGTTTATATACGACTATAGTCAGAGGCAGATCAAACTCATCAACAAACCATGTGTATTCGCTTTGAAATACCGCCAGTACGCTGATGAGTTGATTGAGTACGATACTCAGATAAGACTTTTCATTATATAAATACAGACTAACCATTGATTTAGTTATGAGTCATATATCAAAAAGCCTTATTGCTTGAAGTGATCACACGTTTGTAAATAAATTCGGGATGGTTGTGGCATTTCCACTGTAAGGCACAGAGGTGCCCGCTGCGGCTGCAATAGTGGCCCATACTCGTTGCATATCCACCGCTTTGCCCATTTTCCAATGAGATCGCTCACCCTGATCGTAAAGATCATAGAAACGGCCTTGCCCTTGATTATTTTTCAATAAACCGGATGCCCCGCCAATTAACGTAACTGGAACGTCTTGCATGTGCTCTGGAGCACCATCGGCCATTTCACTGGTCAGTACCACAAGCGTATGATCTAACAAACTATCACCAGCTACGTCTGGATCAGGCAAGCTATCCAGTTTATCAAGTAATTCGGTGACTTTATTCATGTACCAAATACGGCTATTTTTCCATTCATCCACACTGCCATAGCGATGAGCGCAATCGTGAGGGTTTCGAGAACTGGAAACAGACTTAATGACAACCTGATCCGCTGAACGCCCAATTTGTAATGTAGCCACACGGCTGATGCCACAACTTAATGCACCCGCCACCACTTCACTATGAGCGTCAGTAATTTGATCTCGATAATCCGCAGAATGGATATTTAAACCATTTATCGGCTCATGACTACCTGGATTACAACCACTGTAATCAATGCCCGTTGAACTGGATCTTAAGTCACTGGCTAATGTTTCCACGGCATCTAAGTGATCATTTAACTTCACACGCTCTTGACCTGATAAGTTGGCTTTAATCTCATTAATTTGATTTAACACTGGGTCAAATAAGTGATCTTTACTCTGGGAAACATTGCCATTGCTTTGCGAAGAATCACTCACTCCGTTAAACACATCATTAAACAGCACGTAGGGGCTGGCCTCTGGGCTAATTCGGCTACTACCTTGATAGGACACAGTCCAAGCTGCACCAATTTCCGCGTGAGGCCCTGCAAATATTCGCTTAACCGTTGGGTTAGCACCAGGTAAGGCATCTCCTAAAATCACATCAATAGATGACTGTGACGCGTTTGAATCCCTTAGAATAGTGGTCCAACCATTGTGACCACCAGTACCTGAACCGACAATTAAGCCTTTTAAGAAAACAGATTGATTTCGATATTTTGAAATGGCCTCACTCATTGGTCGAAGCCCAAAGTTAGACGTGTCTTTTTCATTTGTTTCAGGAAACCACAAACCTTGGTCATAACCACCATAACCATCAACAGCAAAACCGTCAGGAATCACTGCAAATACAACTTTCAGTTTTGGATTGTCTGCGGCAAAAGCCAGCCTGCTCATACCGGCCATACTGAGTGGCGTTGCAGCACCCATAGTAGCCATAGACTTTAAAAATGAACGGCGACTGGATTTCATAGTGTTTAACCTAGCTTTTATAATATGTGGCAATAGTGTAAATCACTGAGTGATCGTCACCATCTGGGATAAGTTATGAAGAATTATGACTTAAGTCTTAGTAGAGATATGGCTTTTTTAAACGTGATACTTTGCTTGAAAAAATAGAAGGCAGAATAAAAAATAGAAGGCAGAATAAAAAATAGAAGGCAGAATAAAAAATAGAATCGTAAAAAAATGAGAAGCTTAAACCGCTTCTCATTTTCTAGCGACTAATATTTAACGCTCAACTCGGTATCGCATCATAGACGATTGCGAAATCGCTTTGATCATAGACCTTACATTATCTTCTTGGTCAAACTGAGCTTTAATGCCACTTAGTTCCTCATTGTTATAACCGTCTCTTTCGTGACCTGTTGCATAGCGTACAAAGCTATCGGCAAAACAATCTTTAACAATATCACTGGCACCTAAGTATTCAGATAATTCTCGAGCATCATCAAACTGAGTCAGTGTATTTGCAGAGTTATCTAACAAGGTTCCTGTGACATCTAAAATCAACTGTGTAGTGGTGCCATTGTAATCTTGTTCCGTTGTACGGTAGCGTCCTGCTGCATCAAACTGTTCAAGTGAAGCTCCCTGTTCGTTCATCAATTGATGACACTCCCAACATTGGCCATTGGATGCATCAGGACCGGTAATTAAGTTCCAACGCTCACGAGTAGTCATAGGTGTAGTAGGTAACTGTATGGTAGATGGATCCACACCAGATGGCACACCCATTGTATGACACATCATATTTTCACGTATCATCTTGCCACGCTTAACCAAAGAGGTTGCGGCAAAATCTGAATTCATAATTTGTGTTAGGCCTTGGTGCAATACGCCTCCACGATTACGACTGGTCGCTACCTTATGAAGGCTAGCTTGGCTAACGCTGATATTGTAATGCTGAGCCAGATTGCTATCGACAAATGTATAACCTGGGTTAAACAATTTATAAATAGAGGCATCATCTTGGCTTAACCAGTAATCAACAAACGCTTCTTGCTCTTTATACATAGATTCAATGACATCCATACTCAGGTTTGGTTTTTCGGCCGCGTCCTGATAGCTGTGAGTATAATATTTAATAAAGGTTGCCATGTTTTCAGCAAAGCGACTGTCATTCATCATATTTTCAACCACAGTGGCTACTTGCTCATCAGTGGATAGTCCACCTGATGCTGCAATGCTCAGCAATCCATCATCAGGACTTGTCCCCCAAATCATAAAGGCTAATGAAGACGCTAATTCAAAATCATCCAATTCATATGCAGCTTCACCAGCATTCCACTGCCCTAGTTCCATTTTGTATAAAAAATTCGGAGACATGAGCATGCTTGCGAAAGCAGCACGACTACCATCACTATTATTCAAGCTAACATAGTCAGATTTTTCATCAGCCGTTAACGGACGACGATGAACTTTAAGACCAAGTTGTTC
The DNA here is from genome assembly GCA_913054055.1 of uncultured Thalassolituus sp. Classification (GTDB taxonomy): domain Bacteria; phylum Pseudomonadota; class Gammaproteobacteria; order Pseudomonadales; family Oceanobacteraceae; genus Bermanella. The sequence goes on along the minus strand of CAJXIT010000103.1, from coordinate 2,210 downwards.
TAGTTGATTACTGGTACATGAACTTGCACTACATCCTAGGCTGGTCAAATTCACAGACTCAGATACTTTTTCGGCTAACGACAAATATTTCTTCATGTTGTCATACAGCACGACACCTGTGTCTGCTTGTGTTGGGTATTTAAATTCAGTATCAAATTGATCACTTGGCAATTCATCTGAGTGGATTTCAACACCTGAAATTTGCAACACTGCTTTTTGATATTCCAATGGTGATAATAAACGCACACCTCGCACACCGCGTCCGTTTGCCACGATAATAATTTCTTTTTCTAACCCCCAAGCATCTAACCATAAATAATCGGCAGCTAATGCCTTACAATCATCATCACATTGAAAAGTATTCATTGTTTTAACTTTTGTAAGCAATTCATCATAGGATTTTGCAGCCCATTTGGTGCTGATTCGGCTGTCTAATAAGTTACCTCCTATGCCACCAGATTCGGTATGACATGCGGTACAGTTTTCTTCAAATGCAAGCTCTTCAGCACCTGTCATATCAACAGCAGGAATGTTGATTATGGTGCTTTGAACATAGCTTGCTGTGCCGGCTTCATTGAATGGGGCTACACGGTATTGATAGCTAGAACCAGCTGCTATTTGAGTATCATTATATTGCAAAGTGTTTGCAGAAAGCGTGGAAACTAACTGCCATGCACCTGAATTTACTTTGCGCTCTACCCTGAACCCTGTTTCGTTATCAGCTTGATCACTCCAAGAAATTTGAATTTGATCATTATTTGCATTTGACGATGCCTGTACAGTTGAAACGCTAGCAGGAATGCTTTGTTGCGCTGCCAAAGTCACTGAAGACGTGAGCACCCAGTCTGCCGTTCCCGCACTATTAAAAGGTGCAACTCTATATTGGTAGGTGTTACTAGCTGAAACATTAACATCTGTATAGTTGCTGATATTAGCGGCAAGTTCATTAACCGCCATCCAGCTTCCGCTGTTCACTTTTCTTTGGATAGTATAACCATTTTCATTATCGGCCGTGTCAGTCCAAGTAATAGTGATTGAAGTTGAACCCGCATTAATGGCTGCTGCAGCAGATGTTGCACTGGTTGGCTTAGTAGTAGGCGTTTCATCATCAGAACACATTGAATTTGATACTTGTGACCATGCATCCTGCCAGTTTAATCCCGTTCCAGGCTCGTAATGTAAAGCGGATGCACTTGAACACCAGCCAGCAATGTTACACTGGTAAACCACTGAGTTATTCAAAACTTTTTGACCCGCTGTATACACTGTACCCGCTACATACTGAACTTCATCACAACTTTGATTTACTTCTTCTGCAGGGGTTTGTGCTGCAAGATAGTTTAAGAATTCCGAGCTTCCAGCTTCGTTAAACGCACTCAAGCGATATTCATATACGGTGTCAGCTTCATAGGACCTGTTTTGGAATTCTGTGACATTCATTGATAAATTGGCCAACTGCTCCCAAACACCGTTTGCAATTCGGCGCTCTAAAACAAAACCCTGCTCATTATCTGAAACATCTTGCCATGTAATCACAATCACACCATCAACTATCTGTGCTAATAACTGGCTAGGTGCCGCAGGTTTTGTTTCCACTTCTTCTTGAGGAATTTGTACAAGTGAAGAAATGATAAACTCGCTCGTCATGAGATTATTAAAGCTTCTAACTTGATACTGATAGCTTTCACCACGACTGATCGCGCTGTCCACATAAATACTGATATTTTCCGCGGTCACAGATATGGTTTGCCATTGACCACTGCCCTGCTTACGCTGAAGCAGAAAGCCATCTTCATTGCTAGAATTGTCATTCCAAAATACATTCACCATTGTATTATCAGCAGATACTGATGCCCTGATTGAACTAGGGGCGTTTAAGACAGGTGGAGGGGTTTCTTCAGTGCCATAATAACCATCAAAATTAATTTTGGCATAACTTAAAATGCTTGCTGCACAATCAGTATCACAATCATCGACCGATCCTAAAGGCATATTCTCTACAATATAAGTGATCATGCTTTCATCTGACTCAATCGCACTGCCATTGACAAAAAATGCAGGGAACTGACCACCTTCACCATCATCACCATGACATGACGCGCACTGATCTTGATACATGTCTTCGCCTTCAGCGACTGCCATTGCATCATCTGGTGTGTTTGAGTTATCTGAATTATCTGAATTATCTGAATTATCTGAATTATCTGAAT
>CAJXIT010000102.1 GCA_913054055.1 uncultured Thalassolituus sp. | reverse complement strand
ACCATTGACCTATTTACTTGCAAGCCTTTTACCCATGAACTGCCCAGCATCAAGCAAGCCTTCCATTTAAGTTACGACAGCGATAATGAACATGTGTATTTAACCAACACATCTCATCACATGTTTTATCGCTTTAATTTACAGGGCGAGATATTAGATAAATCCAGTACTGATGAGTTACATTTCCCAAATCAAATTCGTATCTTTGACAATCAAATTTGGCTAGCGGACACCAACAATAAACAAATTAATTATTACGATCTAAATGATGGATCGATCGGGACTTCAAAAGGGTTTATTCCACTTTCACTGCCCAACCAATGCACAAGTAGCCAATCAAGCAATCCATTAGCATTGTTCAGAAAAGAAGCTGGATGCTGGCCATCTAGTCTGGCTAAAGTGGATAAAGACATCTGGGTAGGCGTAAAAAATAACAATATGGAAGAAGGTGATATCCATATTTACTCTAAATCAGGAGCGTTAAAGTCTAAATTGGATTTAACCAATTTAGATACATCTTACGAACCGGATCCGATCGGCTTTGTACAGATTAATAACCGCGTGGTTTTTTCTGACTTAAATAATTTATCCCTATATGCCTATGACCTAACCAGTAACAGTTGGGCATCATTCAACACACCAGAAAAAATTCAAACTATTTTAGATGCCAGCCTAGAAACAAAAGTTTTTTATCGCAACATCAGTCATATCATCATTGGAACGTTTGCATTCATGATTTTAGTGGGCTTATACATAGGTTTAAAACAAGAAAAAGCATACAGCAAAGAGCAATCAGCATCTGTGAATCTAGACGATGCTATTTTACCACAACCTGAAGGCATGCCATTTTGGTTTAGCTCAAGCACAGTTGGTCAATACTTTTTATGGATCGTCTCTGGGTCGCTTGCCGGGGCAGTTCTTTGCTTTTACTTATCGTTTCAATTGTTAGAAATTAACAACTCACAATTTGAAAGCACATTCATTTTATTAATATTGGGATTAATCAGCGTTGCCCTACCTGGTGTTTTAATCGCTTACCAATTAAAAAACAAACGCCTAGGCATTGCAGGAAGACTCATGTTAATCAGCAGTAAAAATGCTGAAACCGTGATTCGACCGATCAATGAGGTTTATAAAGTAGGTGAGCGCGGCGTATTAATTGATCACTCGTTATTTATATTTGGCAGAGGCAAGGGAGCGTTCATTAACAAACATGAATACCAGCACTACCTAGAACCAAGATTAGCCATCATGAAAACGCTGTCTGAATGGGAATACTTAAAATTCAGAATGAAAAATTTTAATAAAGAATCCAAATTACAAGTTTTATCCTTTGTTCCAGCTACCATCATTTTTGGATACCTAGCCCTTACTGGTCAAATATAACTGCTGTAAAAAAGCCCCTTCTCAGGGGCTTAATTATTTAAATACTCCTTAACCTGTTCTACTGCTATTCATTTGGCTTAGGCATTAATGCACCCAATGTATTCACCCAGTCCGTCACCGCTTCACCGGTTGCTGTTTTCCAGCCCTTTAACTTATGAACAGGTATGACTTTGTACTCATCTAACTCATGATTCATTTTAATGGGACCATGGGCTTTTACAGCATAGGCAATGATCAACTGGTTTTTGGGCCCAAACATATAGTGCCCCACAAATGTCGCATCATAAGCACTTAACCCTAACTCTTCTTTTGTTTCTCGAATGGCGGTTTGCTCAGGTAATTCGTAGGGATCCACATACCCAGTAATGATACTGAATATACCACCTGGCCAACCCACATTATGAGCCAGCACCACGCCTTCAGGGGTTTCAACAATCACCGCCACCACAGGTGTTGGATTATTAAAATGAGCAAAGCCACAATCAGCAGCGCATACTTTAACAGCATGCTCATCCATCAGCTTAGATCGGGTTTTAGCCCCGCAGTTTGGGCAATACTCGTAGGAGGGCACAGAAAAATGAGACATAATCGACTTCCTTTCTAGTATTCAATAACCTTAGCACAGGGTAAAAACAAATAAGAAACTTGAACCTTTTAACGGGCTAGTGTCTTATGTGATTGAAAGTTTAATAACCCTCAAATTCTGCTGTACTTTATTTCCCATTATGAACTCAGTTTTTCGAATCACGATACTAACCAGCTTGCTGATACACCTTGTGGTGTATGTGGTGCTGATGGTGAATTTTGAAACAACGACTGAGCCGCCGATTCAACCACAAACCGATGCTCAAACAATGGAATTTGTACTGGCTCCACCCACTCCCGAACCCACACCAGAGCCTACACCTAAACCCGAGGAACAAGATTCAGATTTACCACCTCCTTCCAAACACATGGAAGATGACATAAACAAAGCCAACAACAGTGATGGCCTAGCCGAAACTGGGGGCAAGCAAACCCCTAAGCCAAAAGGGCAAGACGTACCAGAGCTCAATGAAGATCATTCCCAATCAAATGAAAACAGCCCAGAAATACTCACCAGTTCATTATCTGATTTATTGCAGCAAGCCATCAACAATGTAGAACTGGACACACCCAATAACAGTGAAAATAAAAGCAAATTAGGTGAGCAATTAGAGGAGCTAGACGACAGTGCACTGGATGATAGTTTGGTTGAATCGCCACTGGACTCCTTAGAGGAAGAAAAAGCACGCTGGCGTAACATGGTGCTGAAACGCATCAGCGAGCAAATTAGGTTTGTATGGGTAAAACCTGACGGCACAAGCTTGGCTGATTCTGGGGTTATTAGGCTGGATATTGATGCCGAAGGGTATTTAAAGAGTGCATGGATTCACCTACCCAGTGGCGACAATCGATTAGACGCCTCTGTTTTAAGAGCCATACGCAGCGTATGGCACTTTCAAATCCCTAAATCCGATAAACTTAATCGCTATTATCGCCATTTAGAGTTTCACTATCGCGGAGGCAAAGAGGCAAGCTAACCTAGCCACCGCCTTACAAGTGATTAATCATCGTCTTTGGCAATACCCATTCCACGCAGAATCATGCCCCAAGTGGTCATGGCTAAGCCAATAATCGACACCAGCATGCCTGAATTGACCCAAAATCCATGCCTTGCCATAAATGGCACCACGTCATGATGGTTTGCCATATCGCACAACCCCATCACATAGTCCCAACTGCCGGATGCTTGTACACAGCGAGCGGCATCTTGGGCCTCAAGCATATACAAGGTCACCAATACAACACTGGGTACGAACAGCAAAATCATTCCCCATCTAAGCATGATTACTCCATTTTTAATTACTTTTGACTATAATGCGCAAAATTAGCACAAAGCGTCCGATACAACCATTGCATTATGCCATTGGACTAGGCAATAATGGCCAGCTATAAAAAAGTATAATAAAAACTGAGTACGGCTTATGAAATCTTTAATTCAGTCGGTCATTATTCTGACCTTCACAGCACTTATCTCATTAACTGCATCGGCAGATGCCCAGTTAGAAGAGCTACTGTCAAAAATCGACTCTGATATTGCAGCCAAGCGCCTAAGCAACCCTGCGGGTAACAATGCCATCGAAAAAATCTGGCAGTTCAAAGCCCTTGCCCCATATGATCAACGCATTAACAGTCGCGCCTACAAAGTGGGTGAGGTGTATGTCACCCTGGGTAATAAATCACTTGCAGCTAAAAAATACAGCCAAGCGCAAATTTACCTAGATAAAGCTTGGATGCTGGCCTACTTAACACCTGGCCTAGAATCCGCTCAAGACTCGCTAGATAAGGTTTACAAATCAAGCGGTAGAACTCAGGTTGCAAAGAAAGCCGCCCCTGCTAAAAAACAAGTGGCAAAAACAAACAACAGCGCTGCTGATAAAGCTAAAAAGCAAAAACAGTTGGCTGCCGCTAAGCTGGCTAAGCAAAAAGCAGACAAGCAAGCTGCAGAACGCCGCCGCTTAGCCGAACAAAAAGAACGTCGTCTCGCTAAGTTAAGAGCCGAAGAAGCCGCAAAAGCAAAAGCAGCACAAAAACTGGCTGCCCTTGAAGCTAAGCGTATGAAAGCTGCAAAAATTGCTGCTCAATCAATTGAAGTGGAATCAAAATCAATTGCAGACTTCAACCTGGATCAAAACCTAATTGATAACCGTGAAACTCGCGAGATTCGCTCAGCGCTGAGTCCAATCTGTAAAGAGATCATTGATAACGAAGCATCGGTTGTGCTGAACACTCGCAACAAACAAGACTATCGCTGGTTAACCGTTCGCTTAACCTTATGCGTACGTCGTATTGATAAAGGGTTCCGCTTACGTCACAGCCATAAAGAAGTGGCTGAAGGCCAACCTAGCATTAGCCTGCACCCAGGTCGTAGCATGTCTTTATTGCAGCAATCTCGTGGCTAATTCACTTTCTATTTGAAAGACATAAAAAAACCGAGCCATGTGCTCGGTTTTTTTATGGCTGCCTACAATAGAAAAACGTCAACGCTCGTGATTCAAGTTTAAATAGCGCCTTCTGCCGATTTCACCAAATCAGCAATATGCCCGCACACTCTAACATGCAAAGCCTCAGGGAAGTCATGTCCCATCCCCTCAATTAAATGCAGCTTGGCATTTGGAATGGCTTTAGCCGTTGCCACCCCGCCCTCTACACGGACCAAAGGGTCATCCGTACCGTGAATCACCTGACATGGCATGGTCAACTTCGCTAAATCATGTATTCGATTATTTGCAGACATGATGGCCAGCATTTGACGGGCCGTTCCCGACGCATTCATGCCACGGTCCATTAAGCCTTTCACATAAACTTCAAGGTCCTCCTCAGTTGTGGGGTACCCTGGGCTGCCTATTAACTGCCAAGTTTTCACGTGATAATTCATAATGGATTGCGCTGAATGAGAGACAGGTAAACTCATTAAATGAGACGCCACCTTATGAGTCGGTCCCTTTAATTTTGTACCGCCATGATTGCTCATAATCGACGTTAGGCTTTTAATACGCTCAGGCACATGTATGGACATAAGCTGGGCAATCATGCCACCCATACTGGCGCCAGCCACATGCACATGTTCAATTTTCAATTCATCTAAAACACCCACTGCATCTGTCATCATATCCATTAATGAATAGGCGCTAGAAACGGGCATCCCCATTTTGAATTTAAAAAACTGCCAAACCATATTTTGCTGGGGTAAGTGATCAAACATTTGTGAAGCCCCTTGATCACGATTATCGATTCGTAATACACAAAACCCCTGCTGCTTTAAACGCTCAACCATAGGAAATGGCCAAGCGGTCATTGGCATACCCAAACCATGTATTAATAAAACAATGGGGTCTTTCATATCCCCATGTATTTCATACGCGATCTCAGTTCCCGCTGCATTCACTGTTTGAATAGGGTTTTTATCCATTGTTTCGCCAAATAATTTAAGCATCTTGAGTTCAATCTAATCACTATTCATCTTCAATACAAGTTTCAATAACGCCTATAAATGCCTACCATATTCACTGGCTTTTGCAGCAAAACTTCTCTAACGTAGCGGCAAGCAGCCGATATAATAATTTTAATGGGTCATGAAATGCTTTTATACAAATCACTTTTTACACTGTCATCACGATTCGCTTTGATTGGATGGATACTGTTAATTTGCCTGCCTAACTGGGCGTTTACACAAACCGCAACCATCAGTATTGTTGTCATTCTGCTTTGCGGGCTATATAGCTATTTAGTGTTTTTAGGTAAACGCCATGACGACCCACAAACAAAAGCCAGAGGCCACTTCTGGTCGCTTGATGGAGTAATGCGGTTATTTAAATCGCCACGAGTAGTACTCGCAGGCTGGATTCATTATTTAGCATTTGACCTAATGGTGGGTGTATTTATTTTAAATGACGCCAGCCAATACAACATTGCCCATTGGCTGTTAATTCCATGTTTATTATTAACCTTGATGTTCGGCCCAGCAGGCTTACTGGCCTACTTTGTATTACGCGCCGCGATCACCGGTGAGTTTTCATTTAGCTAATAACCCCATAAAATACCGTCATACCTAACTGCGCCAAAGGAAAAGTTTTGTCTGAGCAACCCATTAAAAAACTATCTGACATCGTTACTGAAGCCCATACAAAGATCCAGCAAGACTTTGCATTGATTGACCCCATTGTTGGCGTCAGTCACAACATGAGAAAAAATGGCGTACCTGCCGATGTGATGACCATCGATTGCTTAAAAACCAAAAAGCGCATCATTATCATTTTGCATGACCAGCAATTGGACACGGTGCACTACCAATTTTCGTTTATTGAGCAAGACCCAGCGGATGAATTTAAAGTTTTGCCGTTTAAGCAGGTTACCGCTGACGTGATTTATTCTTGGATTAAAGAATACTTTTCAACCACGTAACATTCTATTATGGAGCCATTGCGGGCGCTAACGTGTTTTACCTAAATGTGACCATTTCATTGCCGCCCATCACTCTTAAATACGAGTGATCGTTATAATAGTTTAATGTGAACTGGTCTTTTGAATATTTGCAGTGGGTAATGGACGCATTAATCACGGGTTCAAATACTTGATAATTGCCTTCATCTGTTAAACCTAACGCGTATTGAACCACCGCAGCGATCACACCGCCGGATGTAAATACCGCAATATCCTTACCCGAACCCTGTTGTTGAATAATATCGCCAATACAACCTTTGACTCGCCCATAAAAATCTTGCCATGGCTCCAGGCCGTCAATGGTTTCATCTAGCGTTTGCCAAAATTTAAAACACGCTCTTAAAATATATTGATACGCTTTTTTATTGGTTTTTGCTTGTGCCATCCACTCGTGTATTTCCGGCTGAGTTTTAGCCACCATTGGCATTAATTTCATCACAATGGCATTGGCATCTAATTCGTTTAAACGGGCATCCAGTGTTAATTCAGGTAAGGCAACCTCTTTACCTTCATATGCGGATATCAGCTGCTGAGCCGTCTCCTGCTGGCGCACTAAGGTGCCTGAGTACAAGGCATCAAACATTACTTCTGTTTGAGATAAATATTCCCCTGCCAACAAAGCTTGTTTCATACCTAAATCAGAGAGTTTGTCATAGTTCGCGCTACCAAAACTGGCTTGCCCGTGGCGAATAAAATAAATTGAAGCCATGTAAATTCCTATAAAAGCGCTCAGATAACTGCATGTTTCAGATAATTCCCAGAGAACACTTTAAACACATTCACACGTAATGAAATGACTTTGCGAGTCAATATCATAAAAAGATTGGTCACTATAATTGACAGTAATAGTTGTCCATAAGTCCTGTTAAGCCTACTGTTTATATTCATGAGATTGTTTTTATTTATGTGTTTTTTGATACTATGCAAGCCCGCCAGTCATTCTCTGGTTTGGATTCTTTTTTATCAAAGCTTGGTTGAAGGTAAGTGATGTCTGAGTCATACGATAATACGCCCTCTTCCTTTGGGCCCTTGCTGAAATTTTGGCGCAATACCCATGAACTAAGCCAGGAAGCTTTAGCATTAAGCGCAGACTCCTCTACCCGTCATATTAGCTGCTTAGAAAATGGAAAATCGCACCCTAGCCGCGCCATGATTGATAAGCTATCTGAAGTGCTTGGTTTAGGGGAAAGAGACTCTTGCTATCTACAGTTATCAGCAGGCTATTTGCCCGAAGCGAAAGCAGTGGATTTTCACGATCCCAAATATAAATGGTTACGTAAATCCATGGTACTGACATTAAAAGCCATGGACCCCTTTCCTGCGGCACTGACTGACCGTTATGGCAATTTGTTAATGGTCAACAAGGGTTGGGTAGGGTTTTTCCGACAATTTGTGGACCAAAAAGAGTTAGAACAGGCTGATAATCAATATATATTTTTATTTTCTAATCAAAAAAATCACACCACCTCCGATATCAAAATGAATTCTTTGGCGTTGATATTAATGGCATTGAAACAAGAGTCTTTGTTAGGAAAAGATCAAAATTTCAATCATCTATTTGAACGTTTATTGTCTTTACCCGGTGTGCCAAAGGACTGGGAAAAACGCGCTGCCAATTTAGAACCACAAGCCAGCTTCAGAGTGCAAATCGACATCAATCACATACAACAGAATTTCTTCAGTGTCAGTCAAATGGTAGGAGCCTTAGGCCCTACTTCCTTTGTTTCAGAGCCTAGGCTTGTGATCAATACGCTATACCCTGAGCACCCAGAATTAGATCTATCTGAAAACATGTCAGAGGATTTATCCCACCCCTTATTGGCGTACTGATCGCCCACTTACCTTGTTAACCCTATACCCACTTAATAATAAAAAACCCCCACCATTCTCCGGCGAATGATGAGGGTTAAAAGCGTTTCACAGTGATCACAGTAATATAAAAAGATGTCTAAGAAAATAGGCCGTATTTATGATGCCTGCAGCCTTATTAACCAACTTAGTATTCATTCATAATAGGTTGAAAACCCGCACGGCCTCTATGTGTAAATGGGACATGGACATTTTTCACATCACATCAATGCGCACCAAAGCACTTAGCAATAAAACCAAGCGATTATCAACATGACCTACCATGTCATGGTAGATAAAAATGAATTAAACCAGACTGGGCACACTAACAAAAATAGACATATTCAAGGTGAGTTATGCCCGCTCCTATTCTTAATGATCGCGACATGGAATTCATGCTGTATGAATTATTTGATGCAGACGCACTTACCCAGCGCCCAAGATACCAAGACCACAGCAGAGAAACCTTTGCTGCAGCCATTAACACAGCCAAAGCGGTCTCGGATAAATACTTCATGCCGATTCGATCAAAAGTAGACTCTAATGAACCCACCTTTGATGGTACAACAGTCTCTATGCTGCCAGAAATTAAACCTGCATTAGATGCCGTGGTTGACGCCGGTTTATTAGCGCCTTCATCTGACTATGATATGGGCGGGATGCAGCTGCCCTTAATCGTGAGCAGTGCCACTTCTGCCTATATCTCGGCCGTTGCCAGCACCACGGTTGGCTACTTAGCCTTAACTAATGCAAATTGTAATCTTATTGAAGCCCATGGTACCGAAGATCAAATCAAAACATGGGTGGAGCCCATGAGAGAGGGTCGCTATTACGGCACCATGGCCATGACTGAACCAGGTGCCGGTTCCGGGCTTGCTGATTTAATTACCACAGCTACCCCGAGTGAAGATGGTAACTATAAGATTTCTGGCAATAAAATTTACATCAGTGGTGGCGATCACAACTTATCTGACAATATAGTGCATTTGGTTTTAGCCAGAGTGAAAGGTGCACCAAAAGGCATTAAAGGGGTATCGCTATTCATCGTACCAAAATTCTTAGTCAATGAAGATGGTAGCTTAGGGAAGCACAACGATGTAAACCTTGCAGGCTTATTCCATAAAATGGGTGGCCGAGGCCAAACCTCTTGCGCCCTTAGTTTTGGAGAAAATGGCGGAGCAACAGGCTACTTGGTTGGTGAAGAAGGCAAAGGTCTATCTTACATGTTTCATATGATGAACGAGGCACGCATCATGGTAGGCACAATGGCAGCGACTACCGCCATGACGGGCTACCAATACTCTTTAGATTACGCCAAGGAACGACCACAGGGCCGCTTACTTTCAAACAAACAAGCGGACTCCGCACCGGTAAACATCATTGAACACCCAGATGTTCGCAGAATGTTACTGACACAAAAAGCTTACGCTGAAGGGGCCTACGCACTGTGTTTGTATGGCAGTCAATTATCAGACGATGCAAAAACAGCTCCCTCAAAAGAAGAGCAGGAAAAAGCCCATTTATTACTGGACTTCCTAACCCCTATTATTAAAACCTGGCCATCTGAATACGGGCCGAAAGCCAATTACTTGGCCATACAAGTACTAGGTGGCCACGGCTATATTAATGAACACCCTGTGGAAATGTTTTATCGAGACAACCGTTTGAATCCCATTCACGAAGGCACAACCGGTATTCAATCTTTAGATTTAATGGGCCGTAAAGTTCCCATGAAAAACTTTTCTGGTTTTGGTGCCATGCTCACAGAAATGATCACCACCACTAAGCAAGCCAGTTCAATTGATCAATTTGGTGATCAAGCTCAGGCCCTTTCAGAAGCCATCGACATTTTAAAAGATGTGACCAGTAGCGTGATGCAAGCAACCCAAACCACTAACCCTGATTTAGTATTTTCTAATTCCGTGGCTTACCTTGATATGTTTGGCCACATAGTGATTGCTTGGCTCTGGCTAAAACAAGGCATGGTGGCTCAGCAGGGGCTTAATAACACACCTCACTCTGATGATGAAAAAT
>CAJXIT010000101.1 GCA_913054055.1 uncultured Thalassolituus sp. | reverse complement strand
CTTATCTCCCCCATAAAAAAAGGCCCACTATGTGAGCCTCGTTTATTAATTAACATATTGCTTCAGTAGAATTACCAATCTAACTGCTTACTCATGCCCAGGGTTAAACCATTACCTTTGCTTTGATGGCGGGTCACACTGAAATCAAAGTCCACATTTCCTGGCATGGCTAACACCCAACTCATGCCAAAATTCCATTTATCTTTAATGGCATCATCTTCGTTATCAGTATGCCCAAAGGTAAATGCTAGCCCATTACCTCCCCAAAAATCATAGTTTGCCGCCACTTCATTATAAACATAGGTGGCATCTTCATCTTGATAGGTGCTTAGGCGATAGGCATCCCAAGCAAGGTTCACATTGTATTCTGAAAAGCCAGTTTGCTGAGCACGTTCATAGCGAATAGTGCCTAAACCGATAGACACATCCCACAAACTAAAGGCAAAACCACCATAGGCATTCACTTCTGAGGTGTCTAGGTCTTCTATTCCACCCGTGTAACCCCAAGCACCTAAATACACACCAAACGGCCCCTGATAATCCACACCGGCATTCAAAACAAAGTCTTTATCACTGAGCTTAACGCCGCGAAATGTATGCTTGGTAGCAGCGCCCATATTCGTGCTGAAATCGGCGCTGGCTGGAAGTGCCATCAACATGGCGGATAAAACGAGTAAATACTTAGACATCAAATTTTATTCTTAGGAGAAATCACTGCCGCGCACTATAACAAGTCTTGGCTATTCATGGAATGTTAGGGCTTCGATTGTTATTTAAATGAAAGGTTCCTTATTCATGTTTGCTCAATAGAGTAATGCCACCTTGCTCACCTGCCATCTAGCAACCACTGGGCATATTTGAAGGTGTTCTTGTTGGAGGGGAGTTTAATGGTGCATCCAGAAAAAAAAGGCCCACTTTTCAGTGAGCCTTCTTTTTCCGTTCGTCCTGAGCAAGTGCCTAGCACCGTCAGTCGAAGGACATAGCGTTAGCTACTCAGAATATTACTTGTTAGTAAACTCTGGGTACGCTTCCATGCCACACTCAGCAAGGTCAACGCCTTCGTATTCTTCTTCTTCAGTTACGCGAATACCCATAACTGCTTTGATGATTAACCAAGTCACGAATGACGCAGCGAATACCCAAACGAAGATTGTTAATGCACCCATTAGCTGGCCGCCAACTGTTGCACCATCGTTAGTGAAAGGCACTACAAGTAGACCGAACAAACCAACCACACCGTGAACAGAGATCGCACCTACTGGATCGTCAATCTTAATCTTATCAAGCGCTAGGATTGAAAGAACAACGATTAGACCACCGATGGCACCAATGATAGTGGCTTCGAATGGAGTAGGAGTAGAAGGCTCAGCAGTAATCGCCACTAGACCCGCTAGCGCACCGTTTAATGCCATTGTTAGATCCGCTTTCTTGAACAAGATGCGAGCTAGAAGCAATGCACCGATCAAACCACCAGCAGCAGCAGCGTTAGTATTCGTGAATACAACCGCAACAGCGTTAGCGTTAGCAATATCACCAAGTTTAAGTACAGAACCACCGTTAAAGCCGAACCAACCCATCCAAAGGATGAATGTACCTAAAGTAGCAAGAGGAAGGTTAGCACCAGGGATCGCGTTTACAGAACCGTTAGCGCCGTATTTACCTTTACGTGCACCTAGTAAGATAACACCAGCAAGGGCAGCAGCTGCACCAGCCATGTGAACGATACCAGAACCAGCAAAGTCAGAGAAACCGAAGTCGTCGCCTAGGTTGTACATGCCAAATACGTCAGCACCACCCCAAGTCCAAGCACCTTCAAGAGGGTAGATAACACCTGTCATTACTACCGCGAAAGCAAGGAAAGACCAAAGCTTCATACGCTCAGCAACCGCACCAGATACGATAGACATAGCAGTCGCTACGAATACAACCTGGAAGAAGAAGTCAGAAGCACCAGAGTAGATAGAACCACCTTCAAAACCGTCTTCACGTGCAGCGAAGTCAGCAAGAACAGCAGCAGAATCAACGTCTACGATACCATCTAGGAAGTAACCACCGCCGTACATGATTGCGTAACCGCAAACCATGTACATGGTGCAAGAGATTGCGAATAACGCAACGTTTTTAGTTAAAATTTCTGTTGTGTTTTTAGAGCGAACAAGGCCCGCTTCTAACATAGCGAAACCAGCCGCCATCCACATTACTAGTGCGCCACATACCAAGAAGTAAAAGGTATCCATGGCGTACTGAAGTTGGAAAATATTGTTTTCCATAATGTCCTCACATTTTCTTCAATACGTTTTATATATGTAAAACGTGTTTATAAAATTTACATTTTAATTTTAAAAACTCGGGACCGAGCTTGGCTTTTAAAATTAAAGAGTAATCACCAAAAAATTAAACGGCGTCGCTGCCAGTTTCGCCCGTACGGATACGGATGATTTGTTCTAAAGCACTTACAAAGATTTTACCGTCGCCGATTTTTCCTGTGTTAGCTGCTTTAGAAACGGCTTCGATCACTTTGTCAGTTAAAGCATCGTCGATCGCGATTTCTAGTTTTACTTTTGGTAAGAAGTCTACAACGTACTCTGCACCACGGTACAATTCAGTGTGACCCTTTTGACGACCAAAGCCTTTCACTTCAGTCACGGTAATGCCTTGAACGCCAATTTCAGACAGTGCTTCACGCACGTCGTCTAATTTGAATGGCTTGATAACGGCTGTAACCAGTTTCATATCAAATCCTCAATGAGTGGTAAACAAAACTGGGCCGAAGCCCAGTTTCACGATTTAATTAATTAAAATTATTCGATTGGAAGAGTGTAAGAAACTACGAATACACCGCCCATGTCGTATGCGTCGTCAGTGTCTTCAGCTACAACTTGGCTGTAAGTGAAAGCAAGTGCGTCATTGTAAGCATAAGAAACATCTACGTGAGTGTAATCAGAAGCATCAGTTCCAGTGTTAGTACCTAGAGTTAATGCATAGTCACCCATCTCAGCACCAAATACTAAGTAAGTGTAATCAGCATCTGAATCTGTAGGGATATAAGCTGTAGCAGAAAACATATCAGCAGAAACGCTTAAATATACTTCAGCTAAATCATCAATATCATCTTCACCTGCATATAGGTAAGTTGCATAACCGATGTCATAACCGATTGAACCAGCTTCACCAGCAAACCCGAAGTACAAATCTGTTTCGTTACCGCCAGCAGTGTCACCAGATGAACCCCAGATACCTGCGTATAAACCAGATTCATTTGAGTAATCTAAGCTACCAGATACCGCAGCACCACCAAGATCTTGACCACGCCATAAGTAAGTGCTCGCAACAGCAGCAGAAGCAGAAACTTCAGCGTTAGCAACTTGTGCAGTTAAAGCAGAAGCACTTACAAGAGATGCGATAGCAATGGCTTTAGATAAAGTTTTCATTTAGTTATTTTCCTTTATAGGTTTTATTTAAGTTGTGTTGTTTAAGTTACTTTTTTAGCGCGGGCTTGTGACCGGTTTAAAGCTTTGCTTTGGATGCTTGCTCAGCTTTAGCGCATTTAAATTCGTTATGTTTCAATCTTGAACAACATATAGCAATGGGGATGCCAACTTTATGAATCCCTTTATCCATGGGCCTTACGGTGTATTTCACTGTATTTTTTCGATTTATTTAAAGCGCCATCATGTTGCATGCACGCTCATAGAGCACAGAAATAGTGCGCTTCAATCAACCACTTTTAAGGCTAGCACCATTTTGAGACGATGAAATAAAATGAGAAAACCTGCAAAACAAGAACAATCGCGCCAACATGATGGATTTATGATCGATTTTCAGGCGGAAGTGGGAAGAGGAATTGTACTGATATGGGAATTCGCCCCTAATTAAAGCAATAGCGCAACGATTTAATCGCTATCACATGGGGCAAGTAAACGTGCATCCACAAAAAAGCCCTTAATGGCTGCAATGTGATGCACGTTATAAGGTAGGGGCTAAACGGCTTGGTTCAAAGTACGGCGTTTAAGTCTGTTTGCTACTATATGAGTCGCACACATGATTGATACACAAGCCACTGCAAACCCTACCGAAAATCCTTGGGCGTCCGCCCCTGCAGGAATCTCTAAACCATGGGCCATGCCATGAGCCACTGCGAATACCGTCACTGTCCAAGCGGCTATGGCATGAAATACGCCTGATTTAAGTAACCATTGCCCTAATACCACAAACCCCGCAGCGGCCACCAAAGACAAGCTGATCAGCATTTCAATGGTGCCTACGGATACAAGGTGCATACCTGCATGAGCCGCAAAAAATCCGGCCAGCATCAGTCCTATGAAAGCCAATGGCACCATGAACGCTTGTTTGCCTTCAATGCGAGTACTCAATACGCCCACGGCAATCAATACTAATAAATGATCCAGACCTAATAATGGGTGTAAAAAGCCCTGTGTTAACCCAACACTCATCACCGCTTGCTCATGGCCCACGTGAGCAAATGCCACGCTGGGTAATAATATTGATAGCAACGTAATTATATATTTCATGTGATTACTCCTTAAAAACTTAAATGGATTACAGTGATCGGGTGGAATGGATTTCTGCATCTTCTGAAACCTGATGAGCAGGCACCATTTTTTCCAGCGACGCATGAATGCTGTCACGCTTTTCTAACATGCCAAAATCAATAATGAATCGAATGATTTCAGCAATGCCTTTTGTGCTTTCCACATTCGCTAAAACAAACGGGCGATCGCCGCGCATTTTTTTCGCATCACGGTACATCACTTCTAGCGATGCGCCCACATGTTCAGCGATATCCACTTTATTTATGATCAATAAATCCGATTTAGTAATACCAGGGCCACCTTTACGGGGAATTTTATCACCGGCACACACGTCAATCACATAAATGGTTAAGTCAGATAGTTCCGGACTAAACGTCGCAGACAAGTTATCACCGCCGCTTTCTACCATCACCATTTCTAAACCGTGGTGGCGATCTTGTAGTTCTTTCACAGCCGCTAAGTTCATAGAAGCATCTTCACGAATGGCCGTATGTGGGCAACCACCGGTTTCTACCCCCATAATGCGATCTTCCTCTAATGCTTTATTGCGCATTAAAAATTGTGCATCTTCTTTGGTATAAATGTCATTGGTCACTACTGCAATGTTGTAATGGTCACGCATGGTTTGACATATTTTTTCAAGTAGCGCTGTTTTACCGGATCCAACTGGGCCGCCAACGCCCACTCTTAATACTTGTTTCATGTTTACTCCAAATCTATGTTTCGTTTTGTAGTAGGCTAGCGGCGATCATTGTTGTCATCTTCAACATTTGTCGCCTGCAGGCAGCCTCCTACAGGTATTTTGTTTTTTTCTATTTGTGGGAGGGCGTACCCAAAACATTCTCTGCGAGAACGGGGCATGCTACTTGCGCGCGATACGCGTTACAACCTTCAACACTTGTCGCCTGCGAGCAGCCTCCTACCGTTTTTTTATTACGATCTAAATAATCTTGAATACTGTTGTTCATGTAATGACGATGCCATGGCTGTTCCAAACAAGCCGGTGCCAATTTCATCATCGTTAATGCTAAATGCCACTTCACATACTTGAGCAATTTTAGGAATCAAGCTTTGTAATATTTTTTGCCCATCTGTTTGCCCCATGGGCATGGCTTTACTGGCGCAGGTAATTTGATTTTCTACCCAGCTCCAAACAAAGCCTAACAATGCTTGTTCAATTTCAATTTTGCTTTCAACTGCCGCTAATGCACTCATGGCCACCACGGTGGGTTTATCAACCTGCTGCATTTTGTGTGCTCGTTGTGCGTCTTGTCCTAAGTGCCATTGCACATACGCACTGCCCACTTGAATGTCCTCTAAGTACAGTTCTTTGGTTTCACGAAATGCCAAGAGAGTTTGATTCCATTTTTTTATGCCGTCGGTATCCGATGTTTTCCATGCGCCATACAAACGAATGTAAACAGGTAAATCCAACTGACCTAAACCAAATTCTAAATTTTGCTCAATCCAAGCATGCACATCATCACGGTTTTTACACCAGCCAACATCCAATGCGTATTCCAACCCCTGAGAGTAAGCAAACGCACCCACTGGCAATGCTGGGCTAGACAAATGCAACAATGACAACAGGCTAGCGGCTTGTTGTGTTGATTGTCTCACTGGTAACTTAGTGACTGTGGCCATGGGAGTGTCCATCACCGCTATGATCATGAGAATGGCCATGACTATCATCATCGCCGTGATGGTGATGCCCACCTGTACCAGGTGCATAGGCGCCGTTTTCAGGTTCAAAAGGCGCTTGCTCGTGGGTCACATGAATCCCCAATCCGTGCAACATGTCATCCAAGACATAGTCTTCTTGAAAACGTAAAAAGCCTTCTCCAATTTGCAACGGCACATGACGATTACCCAGATGATAACAACCACGGGCAAACAAGGTTGCGTCTTTCACATAGGCCGTAGACACGGTTTCATTGGACGCCAATACGGTTAAGTATTCATGATTATCTGTGGCTAAAATAGTGCCATGGCGCAGCACCAAACCGCGCTCGATTTGTATGCCTGCATCGTTACCACTGTCGGTGACTATTTTTAAGCGGCCACGTTTGCGATCGTCAAAGCTCAAGTTAATGGTTTCGCTGCTTTCACCAGCAGGTAAATCGTCTTCTAAAATTTTTGTAAATATTTTCATTTTTCTATGGCGTCAACCTGTAGGAGTCGTGCTTGCACGCGACACCTTTGATTTCTGTAATATGCATTCTTAAGGATGGTGAGCAATCAAATTTAGAGCTCTCCATATTAACGCTGTTTCTTAATCTTTAGATCTATCATTTTGTGAGAAGGCTACGCGACAAGTTTTAGATTACTCTGCAACTTTCGCCTGCAAGCAGCCTCCCACATTTAATTAAAACAAATAATAGCGCTGGGCCATTGGTAATTCTTCTGCCGGCTCACACGTAATCTCTTCACCGTCACAGGTCACCACATACGTCTGTGGGTCCACTTCTAGTGTTGGCTGATAGTCATTTAATTTCATATCCGCTTTAGAAATCGTACGTGTGTCTTTAACCGCACTTAATTGTTTCTTTAACCCTAAGTGATCTAGCGTGCCTTTTTCCAACGAGCTTTTTGATACAAAACTGATGGAGGTTTCATGTACCGCTTTGCCCATGGCGCCAAACATTAATCGATAATGCACTGGCTGTGGCGTAGGAATGGATGCATTTGGATCGCCCATTGGAGCACCTGCAATCATGCCGCCCTTTAAAATCAGTGATGGCTTGGTGCCAAAGAACATGGGTTTCCATAGCACCAAATCCGCTAGCTTACCCACTTCGATTGAACCCACTTCATGGGATATGCCCATGGTAATGGCTGGGTTAATGGCATATTTTGCCACATAGCGTTTAGCACGAAAGTTATCAAAGCCTTTGCCTTCATCTTCGGCCAATGGACCACGCTGCACTTTCATTTTGTGGGCGGTTTGCCAAGTACGTGTGACCACTTCACCCACACGACCCATGGCCTGCGAGTCAGACGAAATCATACTGAATGCACCCAGATCATGAAGAATGTCTTCTGCAGCAATGGTTTCACGGCGAATACGTGAATCCGCAAACGCCACATCTTCGGGAATGTTTGGATCTAAATGGTGGCACACCATTAACATATCCAAATGCTCATCCACTGTGTTGACCGTATAGGGACGAGTTGGATTGGTAGACGAAGGCAATACATTGGCTTCCCCTGCGGCTTTAATAATATCAGGCGCATGTCCACCGCCCGCACCTTCTGTGTGGTAGGTATGAATCACTCGGCCTTTAAAAGCGGCCAATGTATCTTCTACAAATCCAGATTCATTTAAGGTATCGGTATGAATGGCCACTTGCACGTCTTGTTCTTCCGCCACCGACAAACAACAGTCAATAGAAGCAGGCGTGGTGCCCCAATCTTCGTGTAACTTTAAACCCATGGCGCCGGCTTCAATTTGCTCGGTGAGCGCGTCTGGTAAACTGGCGTTACCTTTCCCTAAAAAGCCAATATTCATTGGCATGTCTTCTACCGCTTGCAGCATTTTGCCAATGTGCCACGGCCCCGGCGTACAGGTTGTAGCATTGGTGCCGGTTGCTGGACCCGTACCACCACCTAACATGGTGGTCACGCCGCTCATTAATGCTTCTTCTATTTGTTGTGGGCAAATAAAATGAATGTGGGCGTCAATGCCACCCGGGGTTACGATTTGGCCTTCACCAGCAATCACTTCGGTTCCCGGCCCCACTTCTATGGTGACACCTTCTTGTGTATCTGGGTTGCCCGCTTTACCAATGGCCATGATACGGCCTGCTTTAATACCGATATCGGCTTTTACAACACCCCAATAATCCAAAATTAATGCATTGGTAATCACAGTATCGGCAACATCTTTACTTAACGCCTGGCTTTGACCCATGCCATCACGGATTACTTTACCGCCACCAAATTTCACTTCGTCGCCGTAAACCGTGTAATCTTTTTCTGGTGAAATAAACAGTTCGGTATCACCTAAGCGAACTTTATCTCCAACCGTAAGGCCGTACATGTCGACGTAAGTTTTGCGATCTAACTTTGCCATGTTAACTCCTATACCTTACCTTGAATGTCACCACGGAAACCGTAGATCTCTTTTTTACCCGCAAACTCAACCAGCTCTACGGTTCGAGTTTGTCCCGGCTCAAAACGTACCGCGGTACCCGCAGCAATGTTCAAGCGAAAACCCTTTGTGGGTGCTTTATCAAATTTTAACGAAGGGTTCACTTCGTAAAAATGATAATGACTGCCTATCTGTATGGGGCGATCGCCAATGTTAGCCACTTCAACACTTAATGTTTTGCGGCCCACATTTATTTCAATATCGCCTTCAGCGTAAATTACTTCACCTGGGATCATTTCTGATTTCTCCCTGAATAAAAAGAATGTCAGGAGCGTTTGTGAGGCAGTTAAGACAAGGCAAAAATTTAATCTCGCGAGGGGCATAGCAGCGCTATGTAACGAGTGAGATTAAATTTTTAACGCCGTATTAACAACGCAACTAGCTCCCTATTATTAAGCGATTGGGTTGTGAACTGTGACTAACTTAGTCCCATCCGGAAACGTCGCTTCAACCTGCACTTCATGTACCATTTCAGCAATGCCGTCCATCACTTGTTCGCGACTTAACACCTGACGACCCGCATTCATTAAATGAGCCACGGTTTCACCATCTCGCGCCCCTTCCATAATAAAGGCGCTGATCAATGCAATGCTTTCTGGATAGTTCAACTTAACACCGCGATCTAAACGTTTTTGTGCAAGCTCAGCAGCCACAAACAGTAATAATTTATCTTTCTCTCTTGGGGAAAGTTCCATGTGAACTCCTAAATCTTAATACGTTTAAAATGTGTTGTTACGTGCGCCAAATTCTAGGGGCTGACGCTGATTTTTGTATGACATGTGGACGCACTAGTGTCCAAAGACTTTCAAATACTTCTCGAGCTTGTTCGGCTTTATCCCCTAATAATCGAGCGATAAAAACATCTGGCTTTTGAGTAATGGCAACCTGTGTCAGTGATCGTATTTCATTTTGCTGCGCTTGCCACTGAAATAACTGCTCTTCTATTTCACTGGTCATGACATTTCGATTAATCACAAAGGTGCCATAAACACATTTATCCTGAAAACCAGCGCGACCGGTTTGCAAGTCACTGGGCGCCGTCAAAGATAATCTATCTATAAATAAAGGTGCGCCATTTTGTGTCATAGTAAGGGACTGACAAATTCCACCCTTTTGAAACAGCTCATCACTTTCTATACGGCCTAAACAGGTGATTTCCCAACCAATAAAAATACCATTGCCTTGAATATTCACAGTGGTAATCAGCTCTGCATCAGCATCATCAAAGATAATGTTTTCTTGCGGTAGATATTCAACAATGGCTTGGTCTTCTACCTGTATATCGACGTATTGCCCCTGTTTAATGCCGCTGATATTGCGATAGATTTTTCCTGCAGAGGGAGTGGTCATTAATACATGAGCTTGGGTCTGAGCATGCAAGTGAATAGACAACTTGTCACCGCCAACCAAACCTCCGGGAGGATGCAGCAGATATAAATGCAGGCAATGTAAGCCTTCAGGATAAAATGGTCTTTGTACCCGTAATGGACCAAAGTGCTCTGTGGGCCCTAAACGAGTATGACCATCCACATTGATGAACTCGCCAGCAAATTTTGCACGCCAGCGTTTAGCGTCAAATTCAGACGTGGCTGTCAGTGCTTGTGTATTCATAATGATAATTTTTAAAAATTTATTTTTGTTATACGTAAACCATGTCTGTATTTTTTATGAACTACAAATCAGGCGAGGTTAGACTATAAAGTTTA
>CAJXIT010000100.1 GCA_913054055.1 uncultured Thalassolituus sp. | reverse complement strand
AATTCTTTTAACACGGCTAGCTGATCTTCTGTTTCAATGCCTTCTGCAACGGATTTTAGTGATAAAATCTCGGCCAAAACAATACTCGCTTTTACAATCTTATATGACTTATTGTTTGTGATCACTTGATCAACAAATGTTTTATCTACTTTTAGCTCGGTAAACGGTAGGTCGTTTAACTGAAGGAATGTTGAGTAGCCTGTGCCAAAATCATCAACGGATAAATTAAACCCTTGAGCGCGAAACTTTGAAACCGCATACAGTGCTTCATCAGATAAACTGATGGCAGATGTTTCGGTTATTTCAATGGTGACCTGGCTTGCAGTGATGTCATGTTCTGAAAACAGTTTGAGTATTTCAGAGGTAAAGGATTGGTTAAGCGAGAGTGCTGAGACATTAAATGAAATATTCAGAGTTTGATGTTGTTTTAATAAATGGGCAACTTCATTAATGGCCTTATGCATAAAAAGAAGTGTGTAATCTTCTATTAGGTGTTGATCGGTTAGTTCATCGATGAAATTTTGCGGTGGAATAAAACCAAGTGTTGGGTGTTTAAATCTTGTTAGGCATTCCATGCCTTCAATCTGCATGTTTTTGGGGTTGATTTGCGGTTGGTAGACCGGGTATATGCAGTTACTGTCTAGACATTTTTGAATGTAATCTAAATCTAAATCCAGCTCTATGAGTGCTTCTTTTAAAACCAGTGGTGCTTGTTTGATGTCTTTAAAGCGAGTGATCGTATCTTGAAAGTTTTGTAATGTGAATGGCTTTGCGAGGGAGCCAAACATATTTAGGCTTAGGGATTCGCCTAATTTAATAACGGAGTTGATGACACTTTCATCTGCACCAGATAATAAGACGATTTGCCCCTGAAATTCTGCATTACTGATCAGCATTAAGCTATCAATGCCATCTTTTCTAGGCATGTTTATGTCTAAGAACAATAAAGAATTATTGTTCAATTGAGGCAAAATCTCATCTGACCACTGTGAGAACGTGGTAGTGGATATAGACGATATGGCAGCAAACTCTGAGATTAGGTCCAGATATTCGGGTTCGTCATCAATCGCTATGATGTTACAGGGCATGGTTTACTGGCTTTTACTTTAGTAACTTAATTATAGTTCGCAATTAGGATAAACCTAGTTTGAATGGGCCTTTAACTACGATTAATAGCTTAATGCTCTCTTTTTCAGGCTGGCACAAAAAAGCCCCTATTTTATGTAAGGAGCCAAAAACCTCAGGTATTTTTGATGGTAGTTCTAAATTCAAACTACGTGTTTTGGATGGTCAGCGCAGTCCGCTGTTCCACAAATTGTTACTTAACTAAAAGTAGAATTTGGTGGAGATGGCGGGGTTCGAACCCGCGTCCATCGTCACTCCCCTATCGGCTCTACATGTTTATTCACTCTATTAGATTAACCCATCACGGCCCGAGAGACAGGGCGTTTAGGGCGAGCCAAATACTTATTTAACAGTTCCGCCTTTGGCAAGCTTCCCGTGCGAGCTTATGTTGCGTGCCCTCGTCATCTGTCCATAAGCATCCAGAGTCGGAGGTTAGCGGGCTTAAGCCGCTAGTGCGTAGTTTTCGTCGTTTGCGACTATATATATGTATAACGGGGATTTAGGTGATCATTATACCCTCACCACATGCACCTCAAGCTTTGCCAACGATGTCGAATCCAAAATCATCCCCGAAAGCTTATCGGTAAGGTAATTGTATGGGCGGTGGCGGGGTTTTACAAGGTTAGGATGTGTTATGGGGGGAATTAGATGGGGATTTTTACGGGATAGATCCTGAATCAAGTTCAGGATGACGGATTTGTTCAGGATGACGGATTTGTTCAGAGTGACGGGTTTGTTCAGGGTGACGGGTTTGTTCAAGGTGAAGTTTAACCAGAGAACGACGTTTCGTAGATTTACAGTATGGGTGAAACAGGAGGTGCAAGCACCTCCTGTGAGGGGTTATTGGCCTGTAAAATTAGACGCCAGGTATTTTCCGTTAATCGTATAGAAAATATATAGGGTTTGCTTTTTAGGGTCTTTGATGGATGTATTCTCAAACATCACCACCCACTCAGGGCCATGTTCATATGATTTTTCTTCAGCTGAGTTTGAAGTGATGCCTGACCAAGATGCATCTATCTTGCCCTTTTTAATCAACTTTTGAACATGTTTTGTTGCCTTTTTCACGGCTTGTTCGCCTGTTATTGGGCCGTGGTGATGATCATGAGAGTGGCCGTTGCTAGGCCCTGCATATACTGATTGTGCAAATAATAGCGTGAGCAGTAATAGTGGTAGTTTAATAAATTTTTTCATAAGTTTTTCTCTTTAAATTAGTTTGCTTTTAATCAATTGAATCATGGGATGAATTTGGTCTTTGATTGTTTGTCTCAGACTGCATTTTCTCATGTTCGTGTAAGTGGTTATCGCTACTGAAACCAAAATCATCTGGGTGGGATGTGTGAGAGTAGCCGTGTAGTTGATGTAATAGC
The DNA here is from genome assembly GCA_913054055.1 of uncultured Thalassolituus sp. Classification (GTDB taxonomy): domain Bacteria; phylum Pseudomonadota; class Gammaproteobacteria; order Pseudomonadales; family Oceanobacteraceae; genus Bermanella. Next base: position 7,956 of record CAJXIT010000100.1, on the reverse strand, counting down.
AGTAATGCGCCCAGTGACATGAGCAGTGCATTCGCTGCGTTACTGATGTTTTTAAATGATTTGGTTTTACGCCAGCCAGCCAACAGTGCCAACATGAGGGTTAACGCAGCTATTTGACCAAGCTCCACACCCAGGTTGAATGACAGGATTTTTAGAACCAGTCCTTCTTCTACAAGGGGAAGCATTTGTAGACGTGTAGAAAGGCCAAAACCGTGAATCAAACCAAATACAAATACCATGAGTAAAAGATTTGGCGACGCCATGCTTAAGTATTTTTTAAACCCACCAAGGTTATCAAAAGCCTTATACATAACGGTTAATGCAATCACTGCATCAATCAAGTAGTAATTTGCCTGGATGTGATAAAGCGTGGCAAAAAGCAGAGTGATCGAATGCCCAATCGTGAAGGCGGTTACAAATTTAACGATGTCATTAAACTTAGTAAGAAAGAAAATCACACCGAAAAGAAAGAGTAAATGATCATACCCCGTGATCATGTGGCTAGCGCCTAACTCTACAAAATCCCAGTTAGTGGCTTCTAAGGCTTTTGCTTTCTCTGCTTCAGACATGCCATGCCCAAAAACAAAACTGCAAATAAAATAGGCGCCAATGGCTATGGGCCACCGGCATTTTTTTAATATAGAAAACATTATTTACCTCAATAGTAAGTTCTAGCTTTTGCTAGTAAACATTTATGATTTAAACGAGAGGGTAAAATAATATGGGTGGGGCTCTAGCTTGAACGTTAGATCGAAAGTGGGAGCTGTAATAAATAAAAACATGGTCAAATAAGCTTTGGGGATTAATATTCAGCTTAAGGTTGGGAAAGCTTGAGGCAAGAAAAGCTTGCGACTCCAGATCGCTCAAGCATTTTCCGTATTTCACTATCCAGTCTGGACTAAGTTCAACTGTCTGAATGGCATGAGCATTCTGATTAGATTCAAACGCATCTATATGATGGGTAACGACATCATGGGCATGTACGACTTGCGAGTGGGAATGGCTATAGCCATCATGCTGGTGGCTAGACGCAAGGTGTATATGCGCCGAAGCAGACTGCATTGAAAGAAATGCAATCCCTAAGAAAAACTGCCAAATTTTGCTTTTTAATATGTAGTGCATAATTAAGCTAATTAATAGACTTGTGCTACAAGGCTGGTCCTTGCAGATTGCCACCATACACTTTACTAACTATGGCTTCCAATGTTTTTGGTATTCGATACGAAAACAAGGCGCCAACGTTCTATGGCTAGCTGTGAATGTATGGAAACAGTTTCCGCATCTCACATTCCTTATACCTACCAGTCATAATACGACATTGACTATAAAGCCCAGTGTTTTAGGCTGGTTGTTATTCAATCGATATAAAAATAAAAAGGGGTGGTGTTATGGGGAATGCATTTTTACTTAAAAATGGTTTGCTGGTTGATGGGTCAGGTGAAAAAGCCCGTACGGCTCATGTATTAATGCAGCAGGGCCGCTTAACGGTATTGGAGAATGATGCCGCTGTCGCGCAAGTTAAATTAGATGGCATCACTGAAATTGATTGCACGGATAAAGTGATTGCACCGGGATTCATCGATGTGCACAGCCACATGGATTATTTTGCCATTACCGACTCTCCTGAAGATTTTGATCCGTTTGTGTCTCAAGGCATTACGACTATGGTGGTGGGCAATTGTGGGTTTAGTCCGTTTGGCTTTAAGTGTGGAACCGAGCATCAGCACCTAATTGAAAACTCCTTGTTTAAAGCGGGGCATGGTGACATTAATTGGAGCAGCTTTTTAGGTTATCAAGAGCAAATTCAATCTCATGGTTCTCGCCCCAATTTATTAAGCTTGGTGGGGCACGGTGTGTGCCGAACCTCTTTAAACGGTTTTAATTCTAGCGCCTTGACTGAGCAGCAGTATCAAGAAATGCTCACCTTGTTAGACGAATCTTTAGCTCAAGGAGCGGCAGGTGTGTCGTTAGGCTTGCAGTATAAACCCGGTGTGTTTGCCGATATGGATGAGCTTAAAGACGTGGCCAAATTGGTTAAAAAACACGATAAGGTGTTAACGGTTCATGCCAAAGCCTATTCGGTGTTGTCGGGTACGTATCCTATGAACCCATTTGGTAAAGCTCATAACTTGCGCGCCATTGATGAAATGTTGGACCTTGCTCGCGAGACTGGGGTGAAACTTCAGTTTTCTCATTTAATTTTTGTGGGTGAAAAAACTTGGCCCACTCTGCAACAGGCTATTGATAAATTTGATCGCGCCATTGCAGACGGTGTGGATGTGAAATTTGATATGTTTCCGTATCCATTTGGTGCCACATTATTGAATACCATTTTGCCCGAATGGGTGATGGCGGATATGCCTCGGGTATTGCGTAAAACATTGCCCATGTTGCGCTTGCGCTTTGAAGCGTATTTTGGTTTTAAACAGGTGGGTTTAGGCTATGACTGCATTCAAATTACCGATGCCTGTTGTGAAGAATACAGTCAGTATAATGGCAAGTTTGTTTCTGAAATTGCAGAGGCTGTGGGTAAAGGCGAATTTGAAGTGATGATTGAAATTTTAGACCTTTCAAATGCTGAAGCCCGCGTGATGTTTCATCGTTATTATAATGATGAAATCATTCAAACATTAATGCAGCACCCAGCGGCATTATTCATGACTGATTCTTGGCCTGAACCTTCAGGCATTGAAAATGCTGCCACGTTTGGGGCGTTTCCTAAGTTTTTACAGATTGCCCGTGACAGTGGCAATGTGCCGTTAGAAAAATTAATTCAACGAATGACCCAAGAGGCAGCAGAGCGTTTTGGTATTAAAGAGCGTGGATTAATTAAAAATGATTACATTGCGGATGCGGTTGTGTTTGATTGGAAAACAGTTAAAGACAATACCAGTCGATCAGCATGCAGCGCTGCTCCAACCGGAATTGATCATGTATTTGTAAATGGCGTGCAATCTGTGAAAGATGGAAAAGCTTTAGTGGGCGAACGCAACGGGGATTTTATAAAGGCCATTGCTTGATAGAAAGGCCTACGGCCTTTGTCGCCTGCAATACCGAAAGCATCACTTCGACCAGGGGCACGCTGGCAGCCTCGTACAGGTGTGATCAAATATGTAGGAGCTTGCTCGCAAGCGAATCAGAGTTGGCAGAGTGAAAGGTGTGGTGTTTAAAAAAAGAATTTTTCAGCTGTGTTAATGGAAGGCCTGTGGCCTTTGTCGCCTGCAGTTATCGTCTATTTCTGATTAATTTTTGGAAGGGCACACATCTCCTATCTCCCCGACATTCGTGTATGCTGGTTAAACACCTTCAGGCTCACGCTTCTACAAAATAATTAAAAAGGGATGTTCATGGTTTATTCGTTTATTGGGTTCTTATTGCTATTCGCTCTGATTGGATTGTCATCAGCATGGCGCAGTCGCGGCACCAAGGCGGATTATTATTTGGCCAGTGGTAATGTAAAGGCTTGGTTGGTGGGGTTGTCGGCGGTTGCCACCAATAATAGCGGTTATATGTTTATTGGTGTGATTGGCTATACCTATGCCACTGGTTTGGCTTCCATTTGGTTGATGGTCGGTTGGATTGCTGGGGATTTTTTGGCATCGCTGTATGTGCATAAACGTTTGAATCAGGCCACGCAATCTTCAGGTGAGGTTAGCTACGCAGGGGTTTTAAGTAATTGGTACGGACAAAAACACCAGCCTGTTCAGCGCTTAATCGGTGTCATCTCTCTTTTGTTTTTATTAACTTATGCGTCTGCTCAATTGGTGGCGGGTGGCAAAGCCTTACACGTTTTATTGGACTGGCCTTTATGGTCGGGCGCGCTGGTGGGTGCGATATTAGTGGCCATATATTGTGTGGCAGGGGGTATTCGAGCGTCGATTTGGACAGATGCCGCTCAATCCATTGTGATGATTTTGGCCATGGGAATATTGTTGGTGACTGCGGTCACGCATTTAGGTGGATTAGATTCTGCGCTTTTACAAATGCACTCGGTTGATGGCTTTATGGATTGGTTGCCTAAAGACTTGGTGTTTGCCGGTTGGTTAGGTGCGGTGTTGTTTGTGGTGAGCTGGGTGTTTGCAGGGCTATCGGTTATTGGGCAGCCTCATATTATGGTGCGCTTCATGAGTTTAAATGACTCGGGCAATATGAAGCAGGCAAAAGCTTGGTATTACTTATGGTTTATTTTGTTTTATTGCATGGCGACAGGGGTGGGCATGCTGGCAAGAATTCATTTACCTGAGGTGGCCACGTTTGATGCTGAATTAGCACTGCCGACCATGGCGCAGCAATTGTTACCTCCTGTGCTGGTGGGTTTGATTTTGGCCGGCATTTTTGCGGCCACCATGTCGACTGCCGACTCATTAGTATTGAGTTGTTCAGCTGCCGTTACCCATGACATTTTGCCTCATAACGTTGAAAAAACGGGTTTACTAAAATTAGTCACCATCGCCATTACTGGTATCGCGCTTTTGTTAGCGCTGTCTAATAATCAAAGCGTGTTTAACATGGTGATAATGGCTTGGTCGGGTTTGGCCAGCGCATTTGCACCTTTGTTAATCTTTTTATGTTTTGGCAAGCGGCCTTCGCAAGCCGTGAGCATTGTGGCAATCATAATGGGTTTTATAACGGCATTGTTATGGCGACAATTCGATTTGCACGCCATGGTGTACGAAGGTTTACCTGGGATTTTAAGTGGGTTGGCAGTGCTTGTTGCTGGTGAATATGCATTTCAGAAAATGAAGAGTGGATCGTGATATTCATTTGAGGTATCGCGAGCAGGCTCCCTCCTACAGGAAGATTGGATTGTTTGTAGGAGGCTGCCTGCAGGCGACCAATTAACAGGCAATAAAAAAGGCTCCTAAGAGCCTTTTTTCAAACATCACCACAGTCTAATTACCGTGTGCTGTGCTTCATGATGCGTTCTTTTTGTTTGTTCCAATCTTTTTCTTTACTGGCTTCACGTTTGTCGTGGGCTTGTTTACCTTTACCCAATGCCATTTTAATTTTTACTCTTGGGCCTTTCCAGTACATCTCAAGGGCCACCATGGTGTAGCCTTTTTGATCAGATGCGGCTTTAAACTTATCAATTTCTTTTCGGTTTAATAGCAGTTTTCGATCACGTCGAGGTGTGCAAATGACGTGAGTGCTGGCTTCGTTGAGTGGGGTAATGTTGCACCCTGTTAGCCATGCTTCATCTTTATGGATGATGACAAAGGAATCCGTTAGGTGACATTTACCTGCACGAATACTTTTCACTTCCCAGCCTTCTAAAACCAAGCCGGCTTCGGTGAGATTGTCTAATAGAAAATCGTGTCGAGCGCGCTTGTTTTGGCAGATGGTGCTACTACTGCTTTTGGATTTTTTCTTACTTTTAGCCATGGCGCGAATTATAGGGCCAGTTTACCAAAAAAGATACGGTTGATAGGCCTCAAGGTAGGCGGATTGATGGTATTTATGGGTTGTGGAGGGCCAGCTTTCATAAGTCTCTTGAGCTAGTCGGCGAAAATCTGGACAATAGGCAAAAAACCATAATAAGACAGGACATTCTCAATGGCGGCAGAACAAAACAGCATTCATGGATTATGGCGTAACCGCTGGTTATTCATATTGGCGGCCACGGGTTCTGCGGTTGGTTTGGGTAATATCTGGAAATTCCCATACATCACTGGCGAAAACGGCGGCGGTGCGTTTGTATTGGTTTACTTATTTTGTATCTGTTTGATTGGTTTACCTGTGATGTTGGCTGAAGTTATGTTGGGCCGTATGGGTCGACAAAGCCCAATTAATACCATGACCGCCATTGCTAAAGATGCGGGTGCCAATCGTTTATGGAGTGGTATTGGTTGGATGGGGGCCGTTGCCGGTTTTCTGATTTTGTCTTTCTATTCGGTCATTGCTGGTTGGGCGTTGGCTTATATTTTTAGAATGGCAGGGGGAATGTTTGAAGGGGCCAGTGCTGAGGTGGCCAGTACAACCTTTGGCAATTTAGTGGGCAACCCAGAAGTACTATTGGCATGGCACACTATTTTTATGGTGATTACCATTGCAGTGGTTGCCCGAGGGGTGAATCAAGGGTTAGAAAAAGCCATCCGCATATTAATGCCTATGTTATTTGTGCTGCTGTTTTTATTACTGGGTTACGCGTTAAGCAGCGACGGCTTTAGCCAAGGCTTTTCATTTTTATTCAGTTTTGATTTTAGTAAGTTAACCGGCGAGAGCATTGTGGTGGCCCTGGGCCATGCATTCTTTACTTTAAGCTTAGGGCTTGGTGCGATCATGGCTTATGGCGCTTACATGCCATCGGATGTGAGCATTGGTAAAACCGTTGTGCTGGTGGGTATTTTAGATACTTTAGTTGCATTGGCGGCGGGTTTGGCCATTTTCCCAATTGTATTTGCTAACGGTATGGAACCGGGAGCCGGTCCTGGTTTGTTATTTCAAACCTTACCTATCGCGTTTGGTCAAATGCCCGCGGGTACTCTGTTTGGTACTTTATTTTTTGTTTTGATTACGTTTGCTGCATGGAGCTCTTCAATTTCATTGGCTGAGCCAATTGTAGCTTGGGCGGTTGAATCAAAAGGCATGAGTCGTGCGCATGCGGCTACCTGGGTAGGTGTGGCTGCGTGGGTATTGGGTATTGGTACTGTATTGTCGTTTAACCTTTGGTCAGACTATAAGGTATTTGATAAAACCCTTTTTGATCTTTTAGATTTCTTGACGACAAATATTTTGCTGCCTTTAGGTGGCTTGTTCATTGCCTTGTTTGTAGGTTGGGTGATGCATAAGTCAGATGTGGCAGCTGAAGTTAGAATGTCTAATCCAACCTTGTATAAAGCATGGATGATTGTTCTTAAGTTTATTGCGCCTGTGGCAGTGGCGGTTGTATTAATAAATGGTTTACTTTAATAACAAGTAAACGGTTTGTTTTTTAGAATTTAAAAGAGTAAGTAAATGACTCGTATTGAGCGCTCGGCATTGGTGATGCACACCACTGAGCAAATGTTTGATTTAGTCTGTGATGTAAAGTCGTATCCTGAGTTTTTACCTTGGTGTGTAGACGCGCATATTCAAAGTGAAACCGAGCAAGAATTAATTGCAGGGATGACCATTAGCAAAGCGGGAATCAATCAAACCTTTACCACAAAAAATGAGAAGTGCCGCCCTGAATACATGACCTTAGAGTTGGTGGATGGGCCATTTTCAAAGCTGCATGGAAAGTTTAGTTTTCAAAAGCTATCCGATGAAGCATGCAAGGTGATATTAGAGTTAGAGTTTGAAGTGGCGGGTAAAATACTGTCCATGACCTTAAGCCCTGTATTCAAGCAGGCGGCCAATACTATGGTCGATGCTTTTGTACAGCGAGCGGGAAAAATTTACGTGTCAAAATAACTTTGGTGTTTTGTAAAAACACAGATAACAGAAAATAGTTAACCAGATTTAGAGATTAAAAAGCATCATGGCAAAAATTACCGTTGAAGTGGCATACGCCACACCAGAAAAGCAAAAGATTTTAGCCTTTGAAGTGGAAGAAGGCACGACTGTTTTTCAAGGTGCCGAGCAATCGGGCATTGTAAATGAATTTCCTGAAATTGATTTGGCTGAAGCGAAAATGGGTATTTTTGGAAAAGGTGTTCGCAACCCCCAAGAAGAAGTATTGCGTGAACATGACCGTGTGGAAATTTATCGCCCTTTGATCATCGACCCTAAAGTGGCCCGTGCCAATCGTGCTGCAAAAGCGGCTGAAAAAGCCAAGGCTGAGAAAGGTTAGATGTGAGATAGCTTACATCTCCCGTCTTTCGATCCACTTGTAGGAGGCTGCCTGCAGGCGACAAGGCCGCAGGCCTTTTATGAAAACAGCTGCTATGGGTTTCCTCGAACGCTCACACCAAATTCACTGCAACCCTGATTCGCGTGCGAGCACGCTCCTACAATTTATCTTCAAGCCTCACTTCT
>CAJXIT010000099.1 GCA_913054055.1 uncultured Thalassolituus sp. | reverse complement strand
TACGTTTAAGGCCTATAAAAGGTAAATTATTAGGCCGATTATACATTATTGGCCTATCAATTAGGGGAGGATAATGAACTTAATATCATCATTTAATTGATGATAAATACATGCACGGATGACTACTTCCAAAGGCTTAGAAGAAACCCCAGTGTAAAATTACTCTGGTTTATCTTCATCTAAATCAAGGTCATCCAACTCATTTTCTAAATTGGCTAAAGCGGCGTCAACGGCCGCCTCACCTTCTAATTCTTCATCAGGAGTATCATCTAATCCATCATCCGGAGCAGGTTCTTCGGCGTCTAACTGAGGGATCTTCTCTTCATCATCATTAGTCAGATCATCTAGTACACTGTCTAGTTCATCCAATGCAGCTGCTTTTTCTTCTGGTGTATCCACCACAGGGTCGGCAGCCGGTGCTTCTGCATCTATATCAAAGTTTTCATCAAAGTCCGGTATGTCATCGCTGACTTCTTCTGCTGGCGCATCCGGCTCTGGCAGGTCATCAACAGCTGCTGGCTCAACTAAATCAGGAATATCATCTAAACCATCCAAGTCGTCATCATTCGATAAATCCAGACCATCAAGATCGTCTAAATCCCCACCTTCAGCAATTAGCTCTTCGTCATCATCACTGTCACTTAAGTCAAAGTCTTCATCAAAGTCTTCATCATCCATCCCATCATTTAAGCTAACTTCAGGAGCTGCCATACCAGTATCACCCGGTTTTTCAACGGGTGCCTGTTGTTCGGCTTTTTTCTTAGCCATCATGCGATATACAAAGAAACCACCGACTCCCAGTAAGATGGTTACTATTGGAATGAGTATATATAACCACGATGGAATAGAAGTGGATTCTTCAGCTTCTTCGGATTCACCCGGTACTTCTGATTCTGCTAACTCTTCATTGGCGGCGTCACCAGCCTCGGGGATTTCTTCAGTACTCGTGTCTTCATCTGTTTGTTCTGCTTCTTCCTCAGGGGCTGGGGTTTCTTCAGCTTGCTCTTTCATTTTTTCCCCTAAATCAGGCATCACAGCCTCATTTTCTGGCGCTTCTTCAGCAGGGGCCTGTTGCATTTCTTCTTTCACATAATATTCATGACTGAAATCAGCAGGAATCGGAAAAGTTAAAGTAATCGCTTCAGGTTTAATTCTAAATTCTTGGTCTTTTGCAAATCGCCCTTTCACATTCATGGCGATTTTGTATTCTCCAGGGCCTTTATTCGGCTCTATAACCGCTTCCCAAACCCCTTCTTCAATCCAGGGCATGGCTTGAATAATGGATGTGCTATCAGGGCCTTTTAATTTTGCAATCACACGGGTTCTGGCCACTTCGATGTCTGGAACCTGAGGGATGACACGCACCGCATAAGCCTCTGCACCGTTATGCATACGCTTTCTAATTTCAAACCCGATTGGCTGACGAACTTGAATGTATTCTTTGCGCATACGCTGGAATGTTTTGCCATCCACATTCACTTTCAATTCGTACTGCCCCTCTTTCGCTAGACGCTTGATGCTTTCTTTGTAGCGCCCATCTGCTGGAATGTTTTCAGGATTACTGATCACTTTAGTGCCACTGCGACCTGACTCAGCCGTCATGGTCATTTCGATGGTCATAAGCTTAAGGAAATCAGTGTTGCTGATGACTTCACCGTCTTCATGCAAATACACTTCAAAATCTACCTGCTGCCCCGGGAACAAAGTAGTGGGTAAATTAACGATCTCCATTTTCAAATCACTGACGACCGTCACTTGGTTATCCGGGTCTAAATCCGCTTCGATTTTCCATTGACCCGCTTCAGGCGTCGTCAAAGTCACCAGATCATAAAGAGACTCCCCAAACCACTTGGCGTTTTCAGAGCTTTTAATTTGGCTAATGACTTTGCCAGATGGGCTGATCAACTGAGTGGGTGCTGAACCGGATTTTCTAAAAACCAGTGCGGTAAATTCTTTTACACTGGCATCTATTTCAAAGGTATTATCTTTTGATAAAGGCACTTGTTCGGCCACTTCTGGAGCGGCTTGTTCAAACGCTTTTAGAAAGGCTTTTACCAATTCTTCAGAATTGTTTACCACTTCACTGGTGCCTTCGGTTTCAAGTGCCAAGCGATCCAGTAGAGGTTTGTCGGCATTATCAGACAATGCTATTGAATGAATTTTAACCCCAAGATTTTGATACTGTTTTAATACCTTCGTTAAAATACGTTGGCGCTCAGCTTCGTTCTTTTCTTGTTGCTTAGGGTCACTGTCTTTAGCAATGTCGACCAGACCATCTGTTAATAAAATTACATGCTGGTCAAACTCACCATTGGCCTCAAATTTCCATGTGGCTTTTTCCATGGCCTCGCCAATATTGGTTCTTAAACCATGACTATTAATCTTCTGTGCTTGTTTTTTAGCATTATCACGCCATGCTTGATCTACTTTCTCAGGAGGGATTAACATGTTAACCCACTGCCCAAAGGTCCAGACACCCGCTTGAGCGCCATCTGGCAGCATTTCCACAATTAGATTTAACGCCGGAATGCGCACATTATTACTGTCGTTTTGTTTCATTGAGCCAGAGATATCGATAATGATACGGACATCTGACGCCTGACTGGTGGGCACTATTTTGCTTTGGCTTTGCTGGGGTAAGTCCAAACCATCAATGGCTTTTACAGACATCACATCATCAGGGATTTCAGCCCCTGAAGTTATCTCAGCTTGTGGTTGAACTGATTTTACAGGAGCAACTGCTGGGGCTTGCCTACTTGCGGATACCGCCCCTGTTTGCACCGTATTCAATGCCGAAGGCGTAGTCACTTGAGCAGGCGCCACAGTTTGAGCAGATGCAGGATTGTTAATCACTGGGCTTTTAGTAACAGGGGTAGCAGGGGGGGTATTAACTGTTGCCTTAGGTATAGCAAAGGCCGGTTTTACAGCACTAGGTTGAACGGCTTGTGCTGGGGTTGTTTGTTGAGGGTTACTAACTGGTGAGATGGGCGCTATGTCCCCAGGAGCTGCATGGGCACCTGGGCACATAAACATCAAAATTGCATAAGCGACAATAATCAATGGCTTTTGTATGGAGTAAATCATTGTCGATCACGACTTCCTTAGAAGCGTTGTTGCCTAAGCAAAAAACGCTTCATTACATATGGCTCTCCAGTACGCGGCGTCCTTTTTCAGTGATGTGCCAACGCACACCGTTTTTGCCACTTACCTTCCCTACTAAACTGCGAGAAACCAAAACACCCAATGTTTGCAACATGGTGGCTTCATCATTATTAGATTCACGGCATAAACCCGCCAGTGATCTAAATATGTATCGGCCAGTTGCCAGCATTTTTAAGGCACTTGAGCTGGTTACGTCTAATTCTTCACTGTATTGAACCGTTTCCACTTCTTCTTCAGGCTCTAAATCTTGCTCAGTCTCGGTATCGATCAGAGGCAATAATTCATTCTTAATGACTCGCAAATCATGATGAACCGTTTCTGATTGTTCACGAGCATGACGAGCGGCATCTAAAATACGGTCAGACATATTGGTAATAAAGAACCGACTGGCGATGGCCGAGATCAAGCAAAAACCTGTGAAAATCAATAGCCGCGAAGGGTCGCCCTGAGTTTCAAGTATCAGCTCACTGTTTACCAAATCCAAAATCACCGGCACTAAAAAAGCTGCACCAATGCCCACAACCAAACACCTTGGCAAGCTGGTTGCATCAGGATCATTGTCGCCATATAAGTAATAATTTACTAGACCACCAAAGATACCAGCCAATAGCATGACGGTAGCTAAGATGAAAATATGATTAGCCATTTTCTACCTCTCTATCCATTAGAGATAATAAGCTCCATTTGCTTGAATTCATCCCTAATGATCTCCCTTTCAATAAAAACCCGAGGCTACTGCTTAATGCACTTAGGTTTTAACCTTTTTGTTGTACTAAACTTTCCACTTGGCTCTATGCCTAGTAATAAAATTAGACGGGATTTTGCAAATGGCAAAAAAATCAATCGTTTGAAGCACTTATGGGACATTGTGCGTCATTAATTGATCTCTTACCCTCTCTTAAGGCTGAATATTTAAAAGGAATCACGCTTACTCGTGTGCTGGCCATTTATTGCTAATGCCATCAAAGCTATACTAACGCTTAACATTTTTAGCTGTTCACCTAGGTATTTCATGGTCTTATCACAATTAAACCAGTGGCAACAATTAGCATTTTGCAGTGCCTTATGTGAAAGAAACTTTCCTAATTACCAGCTATTTTGTGAATTAGAGGGTCTAGATGCGCAACCATCTAGAAAGATACTGAATAAAGTATGGGAATATTTACGGGGCCAGCTCAAAAGTCTTAAAAATATGGAGAAGCAATTAGAGCAACTCACTGACTTAATACCCAATCCAGATGAGTACGAACAATATGGCGTGTATCCAGCCATGGATACATTGTTAGCTTTACAGAGCAGTGTTCAAGCCATACTAGATAGCTCAATTGGTGATGCTGAAAATATTCAAAGTCTGTTTCAGTCTCGATTATCTGAAGTGCTGGAAATGCAGAATATTGAAAAATCAGAAAGCGAGCTATGGCAGCGTCAGCTTGATTTAGAAGCACAAGTTTATGAACTGATTACCTCTAAAACCAGTCATGCAGATATGGTCAAAACGCTAATTCCAATGAGCCAAGATGGCGGTGTTAGCTCCTTAGGAATTTGCTTAGAAGATGAATAGTGAAAGAGCGCAAACATTCGTGCTTAATCCTTTATTTTTATTCACTATGTGCTTGCTTTTAAGCACCGTATGGCATGCATCCTATGGGAGCGAAGAGCACTCTGACCACAGCAGTCACAGTGATGTACTGCTTATATTACTGCAACATAAAATCAAGATTCAAAAACTACAAACCCAATTTACAGCAATCCATGAAAGTGAAAAAAGAAACATTCAATTAAACCTTAAAAAGCAAGCAAGCATGCTTCATAAAGCCAGTATGTTATTAGAAAAGTACCTTGCTATCCCTGAAACACGCTATCCAAATATGGATATGTATCATCAAAGCCTTATTAGTCGTGGGGGATTATTAAAAGAATTTGCAGGTTTATTAAACGTCTTTCAGCAGCAATCCAGCCAACATTTTATGGAGTAAAAAAACATTAGGCCTATTTTGTCTGGTACGGTCACTCTCCCCACTTATGAATGCCAATAACGGCCTGCCATAAGCACTCACTTTCAATGTATAAAGCATGCCCTCTTACTCTAACGGATGACTGCCCAGCTGTAAGTAACCTGCAAGAAATACGCTCAATCAAATAGCCTGCCAATATTGTTCACAAAAACGGCAACTGTTTCACAAAGGCATTGCCCTTGCTTATACCTTTTCATTCCATAGAGGCCTTTTTCCCCCCAATGAAAGGAGATATAAACTAGGTTTATATTATGGAAAATAAAACACCCCTATATATTCGACTGACGGCTGGTTTGCTCCTTTTTGGTAGCCTTATCACATCGTCTGTGAGTGCAGCAGCTGTCCAAGTGATCCCAAAGGGCTTTAACCAAGGCTCAGCAGCTAGCGCAAAAGATACACAAATATCTGAGAAACAACTCAAAGCAAATTTCAGCAAGGCTGTTAGAGCCTACCGTAAAGAACTCAGGGGTTATTGGCCTGATGCAGAAGTCAGTAGCACCACTAGGGCAGTATTTTACACGCCCAAATATACTCAAAAACAAGTGATCGACTTCAAAGCCAATGAACTTCAAATAAGTATGCCCAGCATACGCCAAGGTAAAGTATTAAATTACCGCGAAATGCAAAAGAAACTGAAAAAAACCATTTCTAACTTACTGTCTATGGATTTGGCTACGGCCATTAATAAAGACCCTATTAATAAAAAAATGGAACAGCTTTCGGGTATTCGTTATGCCCAAGATCTTGGAGCCATGGGAAGAGATTTGATTTTAGGGGAGTTGTTTAGGGATGAAAGACCTTCTGTAAAAGCCATAGAAAGGATGGCCTCAAAGCTCACAAAATCGGCTTATATTCGCTACCCTGCTGTGGCATCTTTAAAACTGGCATTTACCTTTAATGATCGAACCACTTACATAGTGAAGTTACCAGAAAAAAGGCTGCGCCAAAAAGCGAAACGCTATAAGCCTTTTGTTTATGATTATGCGCAAAAATACAGTTTACCGCCGTCTCTTGTGTTTGCCATCATTCATGCAGAAAGTTCCTTTAATCCACTTGCAAGGTCTCAAGCACCTGCCTTTGGCTTAATGCAAATCATGCCTCATACTGCAGGTAAAGACGCCTCAAGCCTTATTTATAAGCGCTCAAAAGTACTGTCCCCAAGCTATTTATACAACCCGAAAAAGAATGTTCAAATTGGGGCTGCGTATTTTCATATATTGTATTACCGATACTTAAAAGGCATCACTGATTCTAGGGCCAGAATGTATTGTGCTATTGCAGCCTACAACGCAGGTACAAGTGCTGTTATGAGAACCCTGACAGGTAGAGGCAGTATCAAAAAGGCCATTCCAAGTATTAATAACATGGCTGCAAACGATGTATTAAGAAAACTGATTCGCCATATGCCTAGCTCTGAAACACGAGACTATGTAAACAAAGTTCTGAGCCTGAAGAAAACCTATGCGCAACTATAATCTCGTATTCGTAATTTGCTTTTTTTGCTTACTACAAGGCTGCTCAGATGATTCTAAGCACTTTTTTCTAGGCATGGAGATGAATGAGCAAGCCAATAAAATAGAGTATTCAAATATTCATCAAATGAATTTAAGTATGAGCAATATGTCGAAATCCATTGATGAAAGTGGCTTCTCCCCTTCACTTCAAGCCAGCTTTTCATTAAAAAATACACAACCAAGTCCTTGGCCTCAAGCATGGGTGGCATTCTTAGTAAATATTTCCATTAAAGATAAACCATTGGCCAGTTTGACTAAATCAGGCTCTCTTCATGAGCATTCTTTAAATGTAAACGTAGAGCAACTATTACCTAAATATGGCATTAGCAAAGACGACATTCATATTGAAGTAAAGCCAATCTCTTGGATGCCCACATACCCACTTAACATTCAGTCAGCATCGAATACGCAATAATACCAATTGATTAAATTATAACTTCATAATTGGCAGTTTCAGCTAGTGATCCCCAGTCCAATGCTGCTTATACTATTGAAAAATACTATGAGAAAAATCATGACTGCTTCCCCTCAGATGTCATTAATTGATGCAATAAAAACCCGTCGATCTGTACGGGGCTATAAACCTGACTTAGTGCCTGATGAAGTCCTTAATAATATTTTAACATTGGCCCAAAAAAGCCCATCAAACTGTAACGTGCAACCTTGGAAAGTCATGCTAGCCACTGGCCAGGAATGCAATCAACTAAGGAAACAAATGCATGATGCATTTGCCTCAGGTAAACCATTAGAAGCCGACTTTTCCACTTTGCCTAAGTTTTTTGGAGACATGAAAACCAGACAAATCGAATGCGCACAAGCTTTATATGGAGCCATGGGCATTGAACGCTCAGATAAGCAAGGACGCATAAATGCCACCGCTAAAAACTACGATTTTTTTGGTGCGCCACATGTCCTGTTTATTGGTATGGATAAGTCGTTCAGTCCAGCCATTGCAGTGGATATCGGTATGTACGCTCAGACTTTAATGCTATTGATGACGGCTCATGGCATTGGTAGCTGCGCTCAAGCAAGTACGGCTTATTATCCAAGCATTGTAAGAGAGTTTTTTGATACCGATGAGGATACAGGCATTTTATTTGGAATCAGCTTTGGTTACGAAGATGACACCATCGCAGCTAACCAAGCGCGTACCAATCGTGCAGATCTTTCTGAAGTTTTGACAAGCAAGTAAATGTAAGTAGATTAATTTGATGAGGTGGTTTTTAACCACCTTCTCAATACATCTTTCAACAAAGCTTTCTTATACGGTTTGGCAAGAAAACCATTCATGCCAACCCCTTCACACTGAGCTTGCACATCGTATAAAGCATTTGCCGTCATGGCGATAATACTGGTTTCAGCATTTAAACCACCTTCATTTCGAATGGCTTTAGTTGCTTCAAAACCGTCTAGAACCGGCATTTGTAGATCCATTAGGATTAAGTCGTAATGTTTTTCTCGGCACATAGATAAAGCTTGCATGCCCTCTTGTGCAAGGTCGCAATCCACACCAAATTCTTTAATCATTTTCAGTGCAATTTTTTGGTTAACCTCATTGTCTTCAACCAAAAGTACATTTCCGGAATAGAGCTCGCTTGGCTGATTCAATACTTCTTGCTCTGTAATAGAACTATTCGTATTTGAAGCATCCCATGTAAATTGACAAATAAAACGAGAGCCTTGATTAAAAGCACTTTGAACAATCAATTTGCCATTCATTCTTTCAACTAACTGCCGAGAAATCGCCAAGCCTAATCCAGTACCACCAAACTCACGTGAAATAGACGTATCTTCTTGTTGAAATGCCTCAAAGATATGTTCCATATTTTCTTCACTGATACCCTTCCCAGTATCACTTACAATCACTTCTAACTTCACTTTGCCGTTTATGTACTCAATATTTTCAACCGATAAAGCCACATGACCCTTACTGGTAAACTTCACAGCATTACCTAGCAAATTGACCAATACTTGATGCACACGGGTTTCATCAATTTTAACGCTTAAGTTTTCAATACCATCAATATTAACTTGAAAGTCTAAACCTTTTGCCGCAACAATGGTTTTAAAGCCATCTGTCACTCGAGTTAAACTTTTATGTAGTGGGGTAAAGCGACTATCTAACTCAAGCTTACCCTGCTCAATCTTTGAGAAATCTAAAATGTCATTTATCAATCCCAATAAATGATCCCCTGACGAAAGCGCAATATCCACATACTCCAATTGTTCTTCTGTCAACTCAGTTGACTGCATAAGTTGAAGCATACCCAATACACCATTCATGGGTGTTCTTAATTCATGAGTCATCACAGCTAAAAATTCACTTTTTGCTTTATTAGCTGCTTCCGATACTTCACGGGCACTGATTAAGCTTTCAACATAGTGCTGCTGCACCTGTTCAGATTTTTCCAATGCATCCGCCAGCATATTAATACCGGACTGCAAATGCCCCACTTCACCCGTAGCGGTCTTATTAATACGAGAGGAATAATCACCGTGAGTCATGTTGTCCACAGTTTCAGATAATCGACTAATTGGCCGCGCCAATTTAGCACCACTTAACCAGGCAATTAGCGCACAAATAATCAAAGCAACACCCACAATTAAAGATGCATGCAAAATGATTTCATTCTGGCGATTTTCAACGAATGCCTCAGATAACCCTACTCGCACCTGACCTAGAATCTTTTCTTTGCTTTCCTTGGTAAACCAATCATCTTCATCGGCAAGTACATCGTATTGAATAATATCCGCTTGATACCAGCGTAATAAACCCTTGTCTTCGATATTGTTGAAGTCCGCAAAGCCTTGATCACTTTGGCTGTACAACAAGCCCCCACCAATGTCCTCTATTTCAATAAATTGAACATCATCATCTTCAAGCAGAACCCGTGTTAATGGAGAAATAATGGATTGATTACCCGTTAGAACAAAGTAATCCGCTGTTGATGCAAGCTGAACTGCGATTAATTGCCCTTTATTATCCAGTTCGTGCTTTACATCTAGCAAGCGTGCATTGATAAAATACCCGCTCAGAATAATTGAAATAACCAGCGCAGGCCCTAAACCCAACACTAAAGTTCGACTGTATAAACTCCAACCTCTATTTTTCATTTAGCACCTCTCGTACCTGTTGAGAGAGCTGCTTCACATCAACAACATTGATGTCTAAAGAGCGAGCAACTTGTGTATTGACCACCACATTGAAATGTGGATTTTGTACAATGCTTGGTAAAGCCTGCTCACTGCTTAGAACTTGAGCAACGGCTTTAATGGTTTCTTTCACACCTGAATAGGTGCTGGCTACTGCACCCGCTCTTACATAACCTTTATCTGGTCCCAGTAATGGTCTGGAGGCTCGATACAAACGCATTAGAATACTGCGTATGGTTGTGGCGTTATAAATTGCAGGTTCGTTCACGCCAAGTACCACATCGGTTTCTTTCAATACTTTTAAAGACGCCCTCTCCCAATTTAATGGATCGTTAATGGCAGCTGTTTTAATGGTTAACCCAAGTTTTTTAGCCAAGGGGTTTAAATTGGTAAGGTTTACCGGAGCTTCATTTGTATAAAAAATGGCGACCGATTTAATTTGCGGGCTTAGTACTTTTATTAAAGCCAGCTGGCGTATCAAAGGAGGTGAATTATCTAACAGGGAGAATGACTTATTAGGAAATAGCTTTTTAAGCTTAATTTGCGCTTCCGATCGTATAAACAAACCCAGAATGCGTACATCTTTTGTATTTTCCACACGGCTTAGAAGTGTGGCTAATGGTTTAGCCCCCATTGCTAGCCAGGTTGTCACCTTGGTTTCTTTAGGGTTTTTAGGCAGAGATTTT
>CAJXIT010000098.1 GCA_913054055.1 uncultured Thalassolituus sp. | reverse complement strand
GTATGATATTCAAGGAGATGCGGGCGCCGCCATTGCTAGTTTAAAAACAGCTTTTGCTTTGAAGGGGTTGGATGACTCAACAAAGGCCCAGCTTGGTACAAGCCTAGCTTACATGTATTTTTCTCAAGGAGAATTTCATAACAGCATTCTTATTTTAAAAGACTTTGTTGAAAACTCTAAGCAGGACGTATCTGCTAATGTATTGGCGTTATTGGCCATGAGTTATTTTAGTATAGAAAATTTTAAGCAAGGACTCCCCTTAATTGAACGTGCTTGCAAAATATCCAAAAAACCTAATGAATCTTGGCTGGCCAATGCCTTTGCGGCCAGCTATAAATTGGGCGATCTTAAAAAATCGATTTTTTATACCGATCAGCTAGTCTATAACTTTCCTGAGAAAGCAGATTATTGGAACCAGAAAGTAGGCTTACACCAAACCCAGGAAGATTATGAGCAGGCGGCAATTATAAGTAGCCTAAGTCATCGTCAGGGTTATTTATCAAAAGAAGCACAGTTTTTTAATTTAGGCGTACTCATGGCATCTTCTGGGGCGCCGTATGAAGTCGCAATCACCTTAAATAAAGCGCTTGAGAATGGTTTGCTTAAGCGCACTGAAAAGATTACACGACTTCTAATGCAAGCTTGGTTGCAATCTAAAGAGATATCAAAAGCCACCAATGAACTAAGTTACCTTTATAAAGAGTACAAAGAACCAAAAGACGGCATTTTGCTTGTTAATTATTTAATGGAAGGGGAGGAGTGGAATCAAGCATTACAGGTTAGCGAGTCCTTGGTTAAGCTCCCTATTTCAAAGGCGTTTACTGAAAAACAAAAAGGGTCTGTTTTGTTAATGGAAGGTGTGAGCCTGTATCGCAATGGTAATACGGAAAAAGCCTTGATTGCATTAGGAAAGGCTTCTGGTTTGAAAGACTCATCCAGTCAAGCAAAAAGCTGGATGAGTTATATTAAACAAATGGAAGGATAAGCTTAAATTTATAGATCTAGCTCAATAAAGATCGGAGCGTGATCACTGGGCTTTTCCATACCTCTTATTTCGTAATCGATACCCGCATTAATTAGGCGCTCCGTAAGAGGTTTAGTGATCAATATCATGTCGATTCTTAGACCTCTTTTCGGTTCATCATCAAAACCTTTACTGCGATAATCAAACCAGCTAAAACGGTTGTCTACTTCAGGGTTAAGCATTCTGTAGCTATCAGTTAATCCCCAGTTCATAAGCTCTTCAACCCAGTTTCTTTCGATCGGCTGAAAGGCACACTTACCGGTTTTTAGCCATCTCTTACGATTGGGCTCCCCTATGCCAATGTCTAAATCTAGTGGAGCCACGTTTAGATCGCCCATTACAATGACATTATCGTTAGGGGTGAAATTGTCTTTTAGATACTGAGTAAGGTCTTTGTAGTACTTTTCTTTAGCAGGAAATTTTGTTTCGTGCTCGATGTTTTCCCCTTGAGGAAAGTAGCCGTTCAGTACATGAAGCGTTTCACCTTCAGCAAAATCATAACTGGTGTGTATGAATCTTTTTTGCGACTCTTCATCATCTGTTGGATAGCCTTTTTGCACTGCAATGGCTGGCAAACTTGAGAGTGTTGCCACACCGTAATGGGCTTTTTGGCTGTGTACCTCTGCTTGGTAATCTAGTTTATCTGTCTCCTCATAAGGGAACTGATCTGGTGTGGCCTTTACTTCTTGCAGCCCTACGATACTGGCGCCAGAGCGTTTGATGGCTTCAAGTTGGTGAGGTCTGGCCCTTACACCATTTACATTAAACGAGACTATTTTCATTGGCAGAATCCGTGACTTTTTGCTTAATGTGGGCATTATATGCAGTAACGTTTAGAAAGGTTAGTTTTTTATGGAATGGTTGTCTGCAGACCCATCTTACGCAGGGTTTATCCTGGTAGACCTTGTTGCAATATTTAGTTTGGTTGCCGCTATGAGGTGGCTGAGTCGCTACATGGTTAAACCGATCAATTTCCAGTCAGAAGCCAGTAATATTGAAACGGCTTCTGCGGTGATCGCATTAATGGTTGCTCTTACCGGTGTCACTTCTGGTTCTTTCAGTCTGACTTTGCTTGACGAGCTTTTACTGGTTTTGAGCTATGGATTGCTGGCAATTGCGCTTTTGAGGCTCGGCGCTTGGATGCAGGATAAAATGGTATTGCCGGCGCTCAACTTAAGCTATGCAACCCAGCAAGGAAATATTTCTGCCGCATTGATTACCGGCGCACATTTAATAGGCACCGCGATCGTTATTCGCTCGTCAATGAGTTGGGCCTCCCAGGACGCCAACCTAGGATTGATCGCCTTGCTATTTGGGTTTGCTATTTCACAATTTTTATTAGCGCTAGAAACACGACTAAGGCTTATGTGGACAGGAGGAGGGCTACTTAACGCTATTGAGAAAAAACAGCACAGTGTTGTCCTTAAGGCTGCTTTTCAGCATATTGGTGCCGCTCTAGCAATAAGTGGTAGCGCGCATTTTGCTTCAGCCATTGAATACCAACTAGAGCTAGCGGTAGTGGCTTGGCTGTTTAGCTCAATCGTTTTCTTGTTGGCCTATTTGGCGCTTTCAGAGCTATGTATACGTTTTATTATGCCAAATGATAAGACTGCAGAAAAAGGCAGGGCAGCTTTAGAGGGGGCGGTATATCTTGGCTGGGGCTTTATTTTGCCAGCCCTTGCCAGCTGAGTATGCATACCGACCCTGAACTCTAATTACATTCAAAATTGGTTAAGGTTTAAATACTTTAGCCAACTCAAATCCTTCTTGTATTAGATGCTCCGCATGCAGCTGGCTCATAGTTCCCTTTTTGCAATACAATAGGATATTACGATCTTTTGGCAGGGTATCTAATTTAGCGTTCAACTCGTAAAAAGGAATTTTGACAATCTCATTGTTAGTTAAATGCAGTGGTGCCAGTTCTTCTTCTTGCGGGTGCCTAATGTCTACAATTAAATCTTGGGTTGCAGGAATTTGAACGAGTTCTATTTCAGTTACGCCCCTTGAGTTTGCCAATACATTTTTTATTTTTTCGATGCGAGCATCAGAAATTGCCTGATCCAGTACAGAGAAATCAAAGCGAGTTTCTTCGCGTTCAATTTTTTCCGGCTTGGCTCTTGTTGTCGGCTTAACAGAAATAACACCACAGTACTCAGGCATGCTTGCAGCAAAATCGTACGTCCCAATTTCACGAGAAATATTAATGATTTCAGGCTTGTCCATGCTGATTAATGGGCGTAATACTAGCATATCGGTAACGGAGTCAATGACGGTTAGGTTACGCAGTGTTTGACTGGAAACCTGTGCAATACTTTCGCCCGTGACAAGTGCTTCTATGCCAAGATCTTCCGCAACTTTTGTTGCTGCACGAAGCATCATGCGCTTAAGGATTACACCCATTTGTGAATTGTCGACTTGGGATAAAATTTCAGAAACAACGCCTTCGAAGGGAACGGTCACAAATTTTACTCCGTGGGAGGCACTGTATTTCTCCCAAAGATAGTGGGCAACTTGCTTAACCCCAATCTCATGAGCAGAACCGCCTAAATTAAAAAACAAAAAATGCGTTTGTAGTCCACGCTTATTTAATAAATAACTTGCTACGTTAGAGTCAAAGCCTCCGGAAACTAATGATAGTACAGAGTCTTGACTACCCAAAGGGTAACCGCCTAGACCTTTGTCGATTGATGAAATGGTTAACAAGCGCTGCTTGCGGATTTCCATTTTCACTGTGACTTCCGGGTTGTACAGGTCAACAGATTTTGGTTCGCAATGTTGAAGCAAGCCCCCACCAATGTAACGCTCCACATCTGTTGATTTGAAGTCATGCGTTCCGCTACGTTTTACGCGTACACAAAAGGTTTTATCTTTAATGGCGTTAGCGAAAACACCTTTAGCCACCTCAAGAATGTCATCAAAGGTTTCAAAGTTAAATTCTTTAACGGTAAGAACTGAATGTATCCCTGTAATGCGCGTTAAAATATCTCTAACCTGAAGTTCCTCAACTTCACTTTTAATATTAACTTCGATGTTATCCCAGCTTCCCTGAACACCTGAATCAATTTCATTATATGCAAGCGTTTGCTTAATATTTCGCTTAAGCTGGTTAATAAACTGCTTGCGTACTGGGCGCGACTTAATGGTTATTTCAGGGAATAATTTTATAACAAACTTCATATTTAGACCTTGTATCAGCTGTCTTCAGCCTGACGTATAATTTTCTTATTGATTGCACTTGCGTGGCGTTCACGTAATTCGCTATCAATATATTTATCTGTGGTTGCCATGCTTGAATGGCCAGCATCTTCTTTAACGTGTTCGCGAGGTCGTATTTTTACATCCTCTGAAATACCTGTATGCCTAAGCCAGTGCACGGTTGCTGCTTTTAATTCAGATGCTTCGCTAGACTGCCCCTTAGCCGCAAGGGATTCATATGCAAGATCAAAGCATTGCTGCACCAAATTTCTTATTTGCCTTGTACTGGTGACGGGACCGTTACCATGAATTTTTGAGATCAGTGGTGTGTTTTCACCAGGAAAGGGGAGGTCTGGCAATCCCAGATGTGCACGGTATCGCTTAAGCGCACTGATCATCCCGTTTGAAACAGTAATCATTCTACTTTTATTGCCTTTACCAACTACGTGAAACCACCAATTACGATCTGCATCTGTTCGGAAGTCACCCATAACTGGTGTGGCGCGTTCATCGGCAACAAGTTCCGAGATTCGTAAGTACATGCCAAGCAGACAGTTTAAAATGAAAAGTGTTCTCTCGTGCTGTTCAGGTTGCATATTGGCT
This sequence comes from uncultured Thalassolituus sp., assembly GCA_913054055.1. GTDB lineage: Bacteria > Pseudomonadota > Gammaproteobacteria > Pseudomonadales > Oceanobacteraceae > Bermanella. The sequence goes on along the minus strand of CAJXIT010000098.1, from coordinate 5,859 downwards.
AGTGACTCGGCGACTCGCATCACCTCATCCCATTGATAATTGCTTATGCGTCTTACGGGTGCTGCTGTTTGTGTTTTTTGAATGAAGCGACTCTTTTGCCTGACTAAAGCAACCGGGTTGGCAGAGACAAACTCCTCTTGTATCAAAAAATTATAAAATGAACTAAGGATGGCAAAGGTAGACTGAATGGCTTTTTGCGAAGGGGCGTAAGACTCCGCTGTGGATTTTTGTTTTAATGCTTTATTGTAAGGCACAACAAACGGGCGCCACTCAGGGTTATGAATACGTTCCCCTTGTCGGCTTTTAAATCGAGACACATTTTTAGTGCCAATCCAATCTTTTGGCGGTCGAATAGAGAACTCTAAAAACTGCTCAATGTGTTCACGCTTAATTGTCTTTAAATTTAAACTGGATTCAAACCAGAGCCATTGAAGTAGTCTTTCAACCTCTCGGCGATAAGAGTTAAACGTTGCCGTGCTTCCTTTGTAGCTAATTAAATAGCGTAGGCTAAAAAAATAATCCTGCTGCTGATCTTTTGATAATTTAGGTGCAATCATTTCCGGCCCGTTACGAAACGGGTCAGGAAGATAATCTAAATTATCAAAAATCGGAGCAGGGTGTGGGCGAGCCATTTTTTATTTTATTTTCCAGTTAATAGTTTCACCAGCACGCAACGGTACAATCACATCACCAGAAAAGTTCATTTCTGTTGGTGCTGTCCATGATTCTTTAATCAGTGTGATTGTATCTGTGTTGCGTTTGAACCCGTAGAAGTCAGGGCCGTTAAAACTGGCAAACGCTTCAAGCTTATCCATGATGCCCAAGTCATCAAAGATATCAGCGTAAAGTTCAATAGCTGCGTAAGAGGAAAAACACCCGGCACAGCCGCAAGCGTTTTCTTTAGCACCTTTGGCATGAGGGGCAGAGTCAGTACCAAGGAAGAATTTATTGCTACCGCTTATGACCGCATCCTGTAAAGCTTGCTGATGAATGTTGCGCTTAAGAATAGGCAGGCAATAAAAGTGTGGTTTAATACCACCCACAAGCATGTGGTTGCGGTTATAAGCAAGATGTTGAACGGTTATGGTTGCACCGACGTTATCACCTTGCTCTTGAACAAACTCAGCAGCGTCCTTAGTGGTAATATGCTCAACTACAAGACGTAAATTCGGCACATCTTGAACCAGCTTAGTTAAGATATTATCTAAAAACTCTTTTTCACGATCGAATATGTCCACATGGTTGTCTGTTACTTCACCATGCACCAGTAAAGGCATATTGTTGTCAGCCAGTGCTTCAGCGATGTCTTTTAAGCGTGACATATCAGTCACACCTGAATCTGAATTGGTGGTAGCGCCAGCTGGGTATAGCTTGGCAGCTACTATTTGTCCTGTTTTTGCAGCTTCTGCGATTAGTTCTGGTGTTGTGTTATCGGTAAGGTAAAGCACCATAAGTGGTTCAAACTGACTACCAGCTGGTTTGTGAGCTTGTATGCGTTCGTAATAAGCCAAAGCTTGCTCAGCATTCATAACCGGTGGCGTGAGGTTTGGCATGATAATGGCGCGACCCATTATATTAGCTGTAGGCGGCACCGTGTATTGTAATGCGTCGCCATCTCTTAGATGTAGGTGCCAGTCATCTGGACGTATAATTGTTAGCTCATTCATAGTGCTTTAACCGAGTATTGAAATTGGCAGGATTGTATCAAAAACAGGTATTAGAGTCCTGTAAAACCCCTATCCGCTCAATATAGCACTTATTCCGATAATAACAATTATCGGAAATTGCATATATCCATCTATTACCTAGAATTAATGTAATTAACCTGAATTGGATTGAATGTATGGAAGCTGCAGCCGTTACTCAAGAAGTTGAGCCTTTATTTAGCCTCTCAGACAGTATTGAAGTGATCACCTTTTATATTGGCAATACACAGTACGCAACGCCAGTAAGCGAAGTTCGTTACATTGAGCAGGATAAACGTAAAACAACGCGAATAGAGCTTAATGAAAAATTAGGTGCCGAGGTTACCACGTATCAAGGTAAGCCAGTTCCAATATACGACCTAGCAAATTTAATGGGCTGTGAAGCTGAATATAATAAAAATATTGAGTTGCTAAAAATTCTCGAAGATCGGGAGCAAGATCATAAAAATTGGCTGATAGCTTTAGAATCGAGCTTAAAAAACAACACTGAATTTAAAGGTGCTAAAGACCCTACTCAATGTGCCTTTGGTAAATGGTATTTAACGTTTGAGCCTGAAGATGAGATTTTGGCAGACATCATGAAAGACTTTGAGGAACCTCATTCTAAACTACACTCGTTGGCAGATGAATTACTTAATCTGAAGGACTCTGAAGGTGTTGATAAAGCACTGTCTGTATTGGAGTATCAAAAAACAAGAACCTTTGGTAAGTTGATTGATCTATTTGCCTCTGCTAAAGAGCGTGTGGAAAATATTACTCGCCCTATTCTGTTATATCTAGATACTTCAAAAAAAATGATTGCTGTCAGGCTAAATGCAATTAGCGATATCGTAACCTATACAAAAAACAGTTTCACTACACAGGATGATGTAGATGAAAATGAAGGCCTAAATAATTTAACATTTGTATCAGGGTATTTGGAAAATAAAGATAATGAGCCACCTTGTGTATTACTAGACTGGAGATTATTCTCCAGCCCTAACGCTTAGTATCTCTTATGATTCCTGTGGGGCTGTTTTTATTTCTTTAAAACAGCCCTCAAATTTACAACGCCAGATTTAACCCTATCAATCGATATCTGCTCGACAGTAATTCCTCTTTCAACTTCCAGTGTCTCAATCCAGTCGATGGCCGAATTAAAATTAACTTTTTCAAGCCAAACTCTGAGGCCGCTAGCACCTTCTGGTTCGAAACGTTTGAGCTGAATGTTTTTTACTTTAGCTAAGCTGTTTACTTGACTAAGAATTGAGCCTTTCGAAGCTGTACCTTTGCTGCCAGTTTTAAAAAGGTAAGCATTCTGCTTTAATTTGTCATGAAATCTTAATTCACTTGCCAGTGATTTTTCTGCTGCTTTTTTGCTATTGGTTATGGGCTGAATAATCCAAGTGAAAATTAATGCAAGGATGATTAATACTGACAAAGTCTTTACGACTAAGGCATCTCTGGGAGGAAGCTGGACATACCAATTAACTGCTTTCTCTACGCTCGGACTGCTTTTAACCTTTGATGCTCCGGTTTCTATCAGATCAGATATTCGATTATCCATTGCTTGATACCTTAATCACACCCTTCACACTATTACCTGACTGATTAGCTGATGCTATATCCACAGACAGTCCTTTTTTTGCTAATGCATTCTTTAATTGATCTAATTGATTGACGGTTTTACAAATCAGCGACGCTTCAAGCACGCCATTTTTCTGATTGAATTTTATGGATTCAAATGAAATGCTCTTTAAAGATCTTACTTCGCCTGCTGTTGAAGCAAGCAGTGTTGTAAAGCCTGTATCATTTGCATGATTACCGTTGTTTTCATTAATAAGGTCATTAAACTGTTTTTTCATTAATCTTGGCCTAACTCGCTCGCCAGGAAATAGTTTTTTATAAAATTCAACCGATGCAAGCTTCACGGCTGCGGCTTGACCGGAAAGTTGAGTGGTCTGAATACTAATAATTGAAAGTGCTAAGATTAGAAGGGCTACACTGGCATACATTACAGGTCTGAATTTTGTAGCCTTAAATTTATTGCTTTGTTTTATACGCTTATACTCACCTCCTAATAAATTTTTACTTTTTATCGGAGGCGGTGCAAAGGCTGCTAATAGTGTATTTAACTGCCCTTCTATTATCTCAACTCCAAAGCTGTCTAGCTGTGCCTTTAATAAATTATTATCCTTGGCCGCACTTGTTTGAGCGATGTAAAGCTCTATTGTTTCAATCTTTGACCCATGCAGTTGAGCGGTAAGCGCTTTCTCAAGTAGGACCAAAGGCACGCTGTAAGCCTCAACTTCTGATGCTTTGATGCATGCTACTTCATTAATAACAGCAATCGTTAAAGAACCATCTTTGCACGGCAATAAGGTCGGCAGGTAGAATACAGCTGCGTTTCGGTTGTCTTCAAACAAGTTGTTCATAACCTGTTTTGCCACCACCATTGAGTAAGCTTTACTGTCTTTCTTCGCTAAGAAACTGATGTGAGTTTCTTCAAGTTCGCTGCCAATAGCCTCTTCTAATGCAAAAGGCAGTGCTTTGATGATTTGTTTCTCTTGCTTTAAAGGCATATCTACAGAAACAATGCTGCACGCGCTATCTATAATTAGTAGGTTTCTTTCGCCAGGTTCTACTTCGTCATCGAATTTACTCATACCACTGCTTGAGAGCTGGTAATAAGTATTTGAGGCTTGTTCAAATAAAATGGTTTTCATCATGCACCGGCGCAATTCATGGTTTTTACTAAGCGTTCAATATCATCAGGCGTTCTGGAAAAATCTCGGTAAACAGTGCCGACAAAGTCGGAATCTAGGTCTCTTTTGATGATCGACTCTAGCACCACTTCTTCTCCGTTTATTTTTACTGTGCTTAGCACGCTAAAATACTTTGTTTTGACATCAAAATCACCTTTATCCCATGTATTGTCAGGGTTTTTATTGGGGTCTGCCAGATCTTTAATGGCTGCTTCTTCAAAAAGTGTATCGATATCACTGAAAACAAAGTTATTACGCTCTAAGGGGCCGCAATTGTTTGAGCGTGTTTTATTGACTATTTCACGACTTTGATCAAGGGTGAGCTTGCTATCCCATGCCGAGAGAATTTCTGGGTAAGTTGTATTGATATTTAATGGGGTTGTGATTGGTAAGGCTGTAATGTAAGGCTCAAGCTTTCGATATTGATCTTGAGTTACCCCGGTCAGTAATAGCAGTTCACTTGGGTGACTGAACTCAATTTCAGAGGCTGAATAGGCCGGCTCTTGATTTTGATAGTCGTAATTAGATGAATGATCCTTTGTGAACCACTGAGTTAATGTATTCTCCATGCCGGATTCAATGCCAAGCTCGTCCAGCAGGCGCTTAAGTCGTAATTTACTTGCCCCGTTTTGAGGGTGGGTTGGGTGTAGGCTATTAAGGTTAAACAATCCCTGTAAATCACGAATATAGATAACAGATTGAATGATTTCTGGCGGTAGCGGAAAAGGTTTATTCCATGCCTCGGAACCAGTATCCCATAGCTCATTGGCATCGGTATCTCTTTTGTAGTCAAGCATTAGACCTGCTTTTGCAAAATCTTCGATACTCATTAGTGTTGTGTATTGCTGTGAGGACGACAAGGTTGCAGATGCTTGTCTAATTGTATATTCCTGTTGTGTTTGAATGGATACCGCAAGCATTGAAACCAAGGCGAAAATTAAAAGCACGGTGATTAAAGCTAGGCCGTGCTCTTTATTGTTGTGTCTTTTATTTTGAGAATGCATATCTTGGCACCTCAAAAATTCGTTCTATTTCATCATAAGAAGGGGTTTTGATTTTCATTGAAACAAAAATCAAGTCGGCAATCATGTTTTGATTGCTTAGATATGGAGGCCACTCCTCACGAGGTTCGCTAGAGCGAATTGAATTGTTAGGTTGCTCTAAGTCCAGTTCATTACCAATAAAGTAAATCATTGCTTCAGCAATATCATCAATTAAAATTTGTACTACGGGTTCTGTACTGGATGTAGCGTCTAAAACTGTCCAGTGCAATCTTACTAAGCAGCTTCCACCCTTCGGGGTTTCAGGGAGCTCAGCGTCTTTACAAAAGTCGTGATCATGAGTACGGAGAGCATAGGCTGCTCTTAATATATTTGACTGCTTGCTATTAGGGTTGAAAGCTTGAATGG
>CAJXIT010000097.1 GCA_913054055.1 uncultured Thalassolituus sp. | reverse complement strand
TGCAAGGTGAGCGCGTACATCATCTCCTGAGTTTCCGGCTTCAAACGTTGTACCGCGCATTTCATCTTCTGAGGTAACAGGAAATCGAGCTTGTGCGCTTGTAAGGTTGTCGCCCGCCTGATCATCGGCGGCATTAAAAGCAGAATCTGGTGTACGAATTGTTCCACTTGCTCCATTGGTTCCAGCCACAACATTTAATGACTGCACACGAGAGTCATGGAATAAACTGCTATCCCAAAGACCAATATTAAAAACAGTTGGAGCGTTGCGCGGAACAGATGGACCAACTTCAGTTGCACCATTCATGTGAATTCGACCTAATCCTAATAGGTCGTCATCATTAGACGAAACGCCAATCGAAAGAGATAAATTATCACCGCCCCCTAAAACCGGGTGGTGACAAGTCACGCATGCGCTGTCTTTATCGCCGCCAAGGGCTTTAGTGAAAAACAGTTTTTTACCCAACTGCGCAAGATTGCTTTCAATGCTAGGAAGGTCTCGTTGCGGGTGAGCATTTAAGTTCTGCTCAGCGATGAGTGCACTGAGTTCATTGTCTAATTGAGTGGGGTTCTGTGAATTTGAATCTGAACCACATGCGGCCAGTCCGACTGTGGTTAATAAAATCATCGAAAAGCGAATAGTGTTAACTTTCATATGGGTCCCTCCATTAATCGCATTATTATATGCCGATATTAGGAGAATTCCATGACAAAACAAATCGTAAAATTTAGGCACAAAAAAAGCGGCTAACCATTCGTTAGCCGCTTTCTTATGCCTAATCTTAGAATGTGGGATTAAGCTAACTTATCCGTTGCTACTTTATAGTTAGGATCTTCAATGACATCCACTTCAACGAGATCGCCTGCCGTGCTTAATAGCTTCTGACATTCTGTGCTTAAATGACGCAGGCTAAGGTTTTTACCCAGTTTGGTATAACGCTCTGCTAAGGTGTCAATCACTTCGATGGCTGAGTGGTCAGCTACACGAGAGTGCTTAAATTCAATCACCACATTGTCAGGATCGTTTTGTGGATCAAACAACTCTAAGAAATAACTGACTGAGCCAAAGAATAGCGGGCCGTGTAACTCATACACTTTTGTGTTCTCTTCTTCTTTAATATCCGCGCGAATATGTTGAGCGTGTTCCCAAGCAAATACTAAGGCAGAAACAATCACACCCACAATAACTGCCATGGCAAGGTCGGTTGCCACTGTCACACCAGATACTAGAACCAACACAAACGCATCTTTCTTAGGGATCTTTTTAAGAATACGGAAGCTAGACCATTCAAACGTGCCGATCACCACCATCATCATCACACCCACAAGGGCAGCCAATGGAATTTGTGAAATGATGTCAGAGCCAAATAAGATGAACATCAATAGCGCAACCGCAGCGGTAATCCCTGATAAGCGACCACGGCCACCAGAGTTAATGTTAATCATAGATTGACCAATCATGGCACAACCACCCATGCCACCAAAAAAGCCGTTAACCGTATTTGATGCCCCTTGGGCAACACATTCACGGTTACCTTGGCCACGGGTTTGGGTCAGTTCATCAATCAGAGTCAGTGTTAATAAAGACTCGATTAAACCAACGCCTGCAAGGATCAAACTGTAAGGTAAAATGATCCAGAACGTTTCTAACGTGAAAGGCACGGCTGGGATGCTGAATTCAGGTAGGCCGCCTGCAATGCTGGCCACATCGCCAACGGTACGGGTATCTAAACCTAAGAACACAACCGCAAGGGTCACAGCAACAATCGCCGCTAATGCAGAAGGGACAATCTTGGTGACTTTTGGTAAAAAATGAATGATCGCCATGGTAATGGCAATTAATCCAAACATTAACATCATGGCGTTGTTTTCTAGCCATTGTTTGGTGCCAGCGTCGTCAACAAACTTAAACTGTTCAAGCTGACTTAAGAAAATCACAATGGCTAAGCCATTAACAAAGCCCAGCATTACCGGTTGTGGCACAAGGCGAATGAACTTTCCAAGTTTTAAAATACCGGCCGACATTTGAATTAAGCCGCACAAAACCACCGCAGCAAACAAGTATTGCACACCGTGATCAGCCACCAATGCCACCATAACCACGGCCATGGCGCCTGTTGCACCACTGATCATGCCTGGGCGACCACCAAAGATGGATGTGATAATACCCACCATGAAAGCAGCATATAAGCCCACTAATGGGTTCACGCCAGCTACAAAGGCAAAGGCAACGGCTTCAGGCACCAATGCTAGAGCAACCGTTAAGCCCGACAGTATGTCGTCTTTTGGGTTTTGAGTGGTTTTTGCGATAAGGTTAAACATTCATGTCTCGTTTAAAGTTTGATCAGCTTGGAAAGGCGCGTAGGGTACCTAAAATGACCAAAAATAGCCAGTTACTCAGCACTGTGTTTGCTATGCCAATGGGTATAAGGTTTAGGTCTGGGCCAATACTGTTTGAGTATAGAAACCAATGAGCATAGATCCACAATTACTGCCTGTGTGGCTAACAATGGGGCTGTTTGTCCCTGCGTGTTTGTTATTAGTCTGGGCAGCATTGAAAGTAAATTATGGGGCGTTAAAAGTACATGCTTATTTACAGCATGTGTTTTATGCCGTGTGCTTCGTATTGGCCGTGCTGTGGTGTATTCGAGCGGGCATCAGCAGTGGCTTAGGTGTGCATTTTATGGGGTTAACGGCGGCGACCTTATTGATGGGTTGGCCATTGGCGCTAATCAGCGGGGCCGTGGCCCTAGTTTGGGTAAGTTTCATTGGTTTAGAAACCTACGGTAACTTCGCTGTGAACTTTATGGTATCAGTGGCTTTACCCGTGTTTAGCTCGTATTGCATATTAAGGCTGGTGCAAACTCAGTTTCCAAATAACCCATTTGTGTATATCTTTTTGGCTGGTTTCTTTAATGGGGCCATTGCTATAGCGTGTGTGGCCATCATCACATCTCTGATGCTAGGAGGGTTAGAGGTTTATACTTGGGACGCCGTGTATGAAAACTACTTCATGTATTTACCCTTGATGTTATTTCCAGAAGGATTTGTAAACGGCATGTTCATCGCGGGCATAATCGGTACTAAACCAGAACTGTTAAGCACGTTTAACGTGGATGAATACTTTAAAGATTAGCTAAAGCAAGAATCGGGTGGTTATTTATATGGAAAAGCCACACACTTTGGGTTCGGTGTTAATACTTAATATTCCAAAATTAAATAAGTTCTTTGATTGAGCTACCCATGCCTACACAAGAAAACTCCCACATGCATTATGAAAAGGTTGAGCAAGCCATTCATTATCTGATGGAACATCATTTACAGCAGCCATCCTTGAAAGAAATAGGGGATGCAGTTGGTATGAGTGAATTTCATTTACAGCGTGTATTTACACAATGGGCGGGAGTCTCTCCAAAACAATTTTTGCAGTACTTAACAAAAGAACATGCCAAGCATGCATTGCGTACATCGTCTGTTTTTGACTCAGCTTTAGCCAGTGGATTAAGCGGCAGTAGCCGACTGCATGATTTACTCATCACCCATGAAAGTGTCACCCCGGGAGAATATCGAAGTTGGGGCAAAGGAATTCATATATGGTATGGCGTGCATGCTTGCCAATTTGGGCATTGTTTGATCGCAGTGACACAGCGAGGGGTTTGCAAATTAGCATTTTTTGATACAGACGACGAATTGAAAATTCTGCTTACAGAGCTACATAGCGAATGGAAACATGCAGAAATCAGCGAAGATATCACCGCGACACAGAACACAGCGGATCTCATCTTTAGTCAAAGCCAACACACAGGCAGCTTACACTTACTATTAAAAGGCACCCCTTTTAGAGTACAAGTATGGCAAGCATTGTTAAATATCCCTGAAGGTAGCTTAGCCAGTTACCAACAAGTAGCACAATCCATTGGCAAACCATCCTCGGCAAGGGCCGTTGCTTCAGCCATCGCCAACAATCAAATTGGGTATTTAATTCCTTGTCACAGGGTGATACGTGGTACAGGTGCATTAAGCGAATATCGTTGGGGAAAAATAAGAAAAGCAGCATTAATAGGTTGGGAAAAGTCTCAAACCGAAAAGTGATCTAACCCTAAAACATAAAGATACATATAAAAAGCCACAGAATACTTAGCTGTCCTGCGGCTTTTTTTTGTGTTGAGTTTTATTAAATGCTAACGTGTTTTATGGGTATTCACCCAATGATACAGCGCAGGCAAAACAAATAGCGTTAATAGGGTAGAGGAAATAAGCCCTCCAATCACAACCGTTGCCAACGGGCGCTGAACTTCTGCCCCGGTACCAGTATTGAGTGCCATAGGAATAAATCCAAGGCTCGCCACCAGTGCCGTCATTAATACGGGGCGCAAACGCTGACTGGCACCCTGATAGATAGCCGTTAATAAATCCAAACCCTGCTCGCGCAAACCTTTAATAAACGACAGCATCACCACGCCGTTTAACACCGCCACACCACTTAGGGCAATAAAACCCACCGCGGCCGAAATAGACAAAGGCATGCCGCGTAACGTAAGTGCAATAATGCCACCGGTTAGTGCAAGGGGAACGGCACTGAAAATAATCAATGCATCTTTTAAACTGCTAAAGGCACTATAAAGCAAACCCAAAATCAGCAGTAAGGTTAACGGCACCATAAGGCTTAAACGCTTGCTGGCACTTTGCAATTGCTCAAAGGTTCCGCCATATTCCAGCCAATACCCTGCCGGTAAATCCAAACGGTTATTCATTATGGATTGCGTATCAGTAATAAAACTGCCCAAATCTCGCTCACTCACATTGGCGGTGACCACAATATTGCGTTTACCAAATTGTCGGTTAACTTGATTCGGCCCTTGAGTTTCAACAATGTCGGCCACTTCACCTAAAGGTACAAAATCCAATTCAGGATTGATTTCATTGGGAATATACAAAGGCAATTGAGCAAGTGCTTCAGGGTCTTTTACATCCTCTGAATTCATGCGCACTAACAGCTTAAAGCGTTTGTCGCCTTCATAAATAATACCAGCTTCAACACCGCTTACCGCCGCTTGAATAGCGGATTGCACATCCATAATACTTAATCCCAATAACGCTAAATGATCACGCTGTGGAATCACAGACACTAATGGCAAGCCAGTGGCTTGCTCCATGCGCACATCGGTTGCACCCGAGACTTGTTTTAATAAGGCTTCAATCTTTTTACCTTGATTCACCAATATATCAAAGTCATCCCCATAAATTCGCACGGCCACATCAGAACGCACACCTGCAATCAGCTCGTTAAAGCGCATTTCAATAGGCTGGGTGAACTCATAGTTATTACCCGGTACTTGCTCAACAATATTCCTGAGTTCATTGACCAATTGATCCTTACTTTTATTTGGATCAGGCCACTGAGATCTGGGTTTGATGATTAAAAAAGTATCCGCCACATTGGGTGGCATAGGATCGGTGGCAATTTCTGGGGTGCCGATCTTTGAAAACACGGTTTGAATCTCAGGCATATTAGAAATTTCACTTTCTAGTACGTTTTGCATCTCTACCGATTGAGTAAGCGACGTACCAGGAATGCGCAGGGCATGCAGTGCAATATCATGCTCATCCAATTGAGGTAAAAACTCACTGCCTAAACGGGTACTTTGCCAAGCGCTGGCGGCTATTAATAAACCGGCTAAGGCAAGCAAAGGCACTTTATGTTGAATGGCCGATGTCAGTGCTGAACCATAGCGATTTTGTAATCTTTGCATCAATCCACTTTTATGCGCTTTAATTTCTCCCGTGACAAAAATAGCAATGGCAGCCGGCACAAACGTAATCGAGAAAATTAATGCCCCTAATAATGCGGCCACAAGTGTAAACGCCATAGGATGAAACATTTTTCCTTCCACACCGCTTAACGCAAAAATAGGTAAAAATACCAGCATGATAATCAGCACACCAAATACGGCAGGCTGTAATACTTCACGGGTACTCTGTGTCACTTCAATTAAACGTTCGCTTAATGTCAGTACACGGCCTTTTTGTTGCTGGGCTAGACCCAAGCGGCGTAACGCATTTTCAACCACAATGACCGCCCCATCCACAATGATGCCAAAATCAATGGCACCTAAGCTCATTAGGTTGCCGGAAACTCGGTTCATGCTCATGCCTGTAATAGCAAATAACATAGAAAGAGGAATCACAAGGGCAGCAATTAACGCTGCGCGAAAATTGCCTAATAAAACAAACAATACAATGATCACCAGTAGCGCGCCCTCAAACAAATTGGTTGTCACCGTATCTAGGGTTTTATCCACAAGCGTGGTGCGGTTGTATAAAGCAGATGCGGAAATACCATGGGGTAAAGATTGATTGACCACATTCAGTTGTGTGGCAATGGCTTGAGAAACCGTGCGAGAATTTTCCCCTAATAACATCATGGCGGTACCCAATACCGTCTCTTTGCCATTTAAGGTGGCTGCGCCGGTTCTTAATTCTTTGCCAAAGCTAACTTGAGCAACATCTTTTATGCGTACTGGAGCATCATCCCGTTTTGCCACGACCAGTTGTTCAATATCATTTAAGTTTTTCAATTGCCCAGGGCTTCGAATCAACCATTGCTCGCCGTTACGTTCCATATACCCAGCGCCCACATTTTGATTATTCATTGTTAACGCTTGCTGAATATCCTGTAGGGTAATTTTATAAGCCAGTAATTTCCCTGGGTTTGGGGCAATTTGATATTGGCGTTCAAAACCACCCACGCTGTTGATTTCAGTAATGCCTTTACTTTTAACAGTTGAGGTTTAATGATCCAATCTTGAATGGTGCGTAAGTCTTCTGCGTTATAGGCTTCGCCGTTTTCTTTCACTGCGTTTTTATCTGCGTGAACGGCGTAAGTGAAAATTTCACCTAGGCCGCTGGCGATCGGACCCATTTCAGGTTTAAGGCCGCCCGGTAAATCATCACTTATGGTTTGCAAACGCTGGGATATTTGTTGGCGCGCCCAATAAATATCGGTGCCTTCATCAAAGATCACCGTCACCTGAGATAACCCGTAACGGGACAAGCTTCGGGTGTAATCCAAATTGGGAATGCCTGCCATGGCATTTTCCACCACGTAAGTAATACGCTGTTCACTTTCTAATGGTGAATAACCATCGGCTTCGGTATTGATTTGTACTTGCACATTAGTAATGTCGGGTACGGCATCAATAGACAGTTTGTTTGCGTGATACAGCCCCAACAACACCAATAAACCAGTGAGGGCCATGATCAGCCATCGGCGTTCAACAGCCAAGGCAGTAATATAGTTCATCATAATTTATAACCAATTATTCATATCAAAATAACATTTACAATTTTTTAAGCGCTTCAATCCATGTCCAGTTAATGGTCGTGGGATGCACCGCTTTTTAAAATGTCGGCTTTAATGACATAGCTATTGGTGGTTGCGTATTCGGTATTGGGGGTTAAGCCAGCCAATACTTCAACATATTCATCATCGCTTTTTCCTAATTCAAGAGGGCGCATTTCAAAGGTATCGCCAAACTTGGCAAACACCACAGTAAAATCACGAAAGCTTTGTAAGGCTGATTTTTTTACCGCCACTTTAGAAGAAAGCGTGTTTATGATGATGTCAGATTTTACATGCATACCTGGTCGCCAGTGACCTTCGCTGTTATCGATTAAGGCTCTGGCGCGGGCAATGTGTCCACCGGTCATGGCAGGGGCCACATAAATAATTTCACCTTGCTCTTTTTCATGATGATGCAAATCGTAAACCGATACTGCTTGCCCTTTTTTCATTTGTTCTACATTTTCAGGGAACGCCGATAGATTTACCCAAACCTTTGATAGGTCAGTAATTTTCATAACAGGATCGTAAGCGGTACGGTTACCGATGGATACATCATGAAATGTAATTTCGCCTTTACCCGGACTTTTCACAATATAACTTTGTAAACTGTTTACGTTTTTTACTTTTAACAGCGCATCGCCTTTTTTAACGTGGTCACCTTGTTGCACAAACACATCTTCAACAATGCTAATGTAAGGGGTAACAACGGTGAACGTTTGATGGGTCGGTACTTCGATGACGCCAAACAAGGTTTGCTTTTCATTAATCACTTGGGGCTGAGCGGTTTCAGTTTCAATCCCCGAAAGCGATAACATGCGCTCATTAATAGCAGTGCGTCCTTCAAAACTGTCGTAATGCCAGTTAAAGGTTTTGTTTTCATGCACGGCACTTACTTCCACTTCATAACTGTGGGGTTCGTAAATACTGATGTCGCCCACTAAATAATCCCCTTCCATTGAAAACGATAAATTATCAGTGGCATCAGTGCGTGTTAGCGTGACGTTTAAACGAATATCCGAAGGGCGAATTAACTCACCATTTTCATAAGCGTATACCCGCATTTCAGGGGGCACGCCATTTTCATAAATAGTGACTTCTAAGGCAAAGTGCCCCTGTTCTAATAACTTGCCCCCTTTAGGGCCTTTTTTCTGGTTTTCTTTATGGGTGTCTTCTTTCCCATGATGACCATGGCTGCCACCTGCAACGGCATGGATAGATATAGCGGAGCTCGCCACAACAGCAAGACAGCAAAAAAATTTGGAAATGTTCATATTTCTTCCACATAAAATTCATCAAATACAATAAGTCAGCAAGGGCTTAGGCCGCTGCTGAATGAATCGGGTTTGAAAAATTATGCGGTAGGAGGGGGAACCGGAGGTGCTACCGTGCGGTGAAAGTAATGACCATCACGCAAGGCATTTTGTTCAGAGCTTGATAAAGATGCGGTTTGAAATTGCGGTGAGCGACTTAATTCGAATACCAGATGCACATGGTGGCCATCTTCATGTTCGTGATGCTCAGAAAAATGTTGTTCGGCTTGCTCAGGGGATTCAAAGTTATGATCTGCATGCTCATCTAAGTCATGGTCAGAGTGTTTGGTATCGTGACTGTGACCGCTGTTGATGTGGATATGAGGGGTCTCGTAACCCATGCAATCACCGCAACCCCCATTAGCATCTTCCGCGCTGTGGGCGCTGGCCCACACGGTGCTAATAGTAATATGGCTCAAGATGAGCAATAGGGCGATGAGTCGTGTTTTCATGACATGGTAGAGGCTTTAAAACCCCTAAAGTTCCCAAATTCAGATGATTGCATTGTACCTGCTGAATCATCTTTAACAAGGTCATTGGTTAATGGTTAGTTACAAGCTGTTACCAATCCTCTTATTAGCCGTCTGGTTCAGCCAGTGAATAGCGCCCCTTGAATAATAATGATCACCAGTAATATCAATGAAATCCCTTGCCAAACCATCACTGGGTCGCGCTCAATCAAGGGTGGGCGGGTTTTATTTACAAAAGCCCGATTAGGCTGTTGCTTTTTAGGTTCTAGGTTAACGGCCTTTTTAATGGCGTCGTCAATCCATGGGGGAATCTCTGGCTGATTAATGCAAAGGGATTGATAACTAAGCTTGCGTAAATCTGCCTGGGTTTGAATCTGGGACACCCCGGTGCCATAAGGCAGGTTACCTGACAGTAATCGATAACAAATGACACCTAATGAAAAGATATCCGAACGGGCGTCGGCTTTTATACCCAAATAATATTCCGGCGCCGTGAATTGCGCGGTGCCCACAATGGCTTGATGACTGACATCGCTGGCCATATCCGTTAACCCCGCCACTTGAGTAGCACCAAAATCAATGACTTTTACCGTGCCGGAATCGTCAATCATAATGTTATTGGGGCGCAAATCTTGGTGCAGCATTTCTTGGCGATGAAAAGCCTGTAAGCCTTTGCATATTTGCAACACGATTTTACGCACGGTTTCTAAACTGGGTTTTGGGTGATCAATCATCCATTGAGACAAAGACTGACCTTCAATAAACTCGGTTACATTGTATAAAAAGTTGCGCTTTCTAGGTGAATCAATGGCTTTTAATACATGTGGGTTGTTGATGCGCTTGGCGATCCAATCTTCCATTAAAAAGCTTTCTAGATAATTGGGATCGCTTTTTAATTCAGTAGACGGGGTTTTTAATATCACCTGCTGTTGCGTGTCCATGTCTTGGGCTAAATACACATGGCTGCGGCTACTAATATAGATACTGCGTAAAATCCGATAGCCATCGAATTCTTGTCTGGCTTCTAATACATCGGGCAGTGGTAAATTCTGAACTTGCTGCTGCACTTCGTTCAATTGCTGATCGGGCAGTGACATCACTTTCAGTATTTGAATGGTGAGGTTGTCTTGGCTGCCGGCATTCAACGCGTGCTCTAAAATTAAATGGGCGGCATGTTCTAATTCGGATGGATTATTGTGAATGTAACTAATAAGCGTTTTTTCATCGATCCATTCGTAAATACCATCGGTGGCCAAAATAAAAATATCGTCTTGGGTAACCGACGTGGTTTGATAATCTAAATCTAATTGACCATTAATACCCAATGCACGGGTAAGGTAGCTGCTGTCTTCAGATATAACGTGTCTATGGTCTTGTGTGATTTGTTCCAATTCATCATTGGCTAAGCGGTAAATACGACTGTCACCGCTATGAAATATGTGGGCGGTATTGGATTTAATAATTAAACCGCTAAAGGTGCAAATATAGCCTTTGTCTTTATTAAAACGGTGAGGGCTATTTTGTGATTGTGAATATAGCCATGCATTACTGGCTTGCAATACTTTAATGGCCGATTTTTTAACCGACCAAGTATCCGGTGTACTGTAATAATCCGCTAGAAAATTTTTAACGGCGGTTTCGCTGGCA
>CAJXIT010000096.1 GCA_913054055.1 uncultured Thalassolituus sp. | reverse complement strand
TCGGCCATCATCCAAGGTGATGTCAAACTGTTCGATTTGCTGGTGAAAGTACCGAAATGACAAAACACAAAGGCCAATGGTTAATGCCAATGTAAATAAGAAGTAAAAGATCATAATCCCCACCCAATGCTATCCATTTACAGTAAGCCTAATACAGATATGAAAAGGCTCAAGGTAGATATGGCAGGGATTTGGTTAAAATGTGTAATGGTCCGTAAATAGCCCTAAGTGATGCAAATTAACCCAATTTATACCGATGGCCTAAAAACTCGCGGCCACTCTGGCAAAAAAACCATAACTAAAACCAAATGACTCTGTAAATAATTCGGCCTCAGCTCCAGGGCCATACACCGTATCAGGCTCAAATAAATGCACCGCAAGTGAGCCTTCAATGCCTGCACTTAAACCCACAATGGTTCCTTCAAATGGCAAAATCACTTGGTAGCCAGTCGAGTATGTAAGCGCACTTGAAAGCAATGACATGGATTCTGCTACCACTAAGGTTGTACCCTCGCCTGCCTGCCCCCTAGAAGCAGCAACCTGTTCTGTGGCCAGCGCATAGTCCTCACTCACTTGATCGCCCGGCGTATAAAAAGCAATCCCCGTCATGGCTTCTGCCCCAAAAAAGAACCCAACTTCTGGCCTTTGAGAATATTCGACTGACTCAAAAGCAGCCCTCAACGGGTCTAATCGAACCCACAAACCAAAGTGCTCAATCGCCCCTTCAGCATCAACCGCTTTATAAGGGTATGTACCTTCTGGGTGATAGTTTTCAAATTCTCCCGTGGCAGAGTTATAGCCAAAGGTATAACTCTGATCCGTGTCTACGGACAGCAAAACAGGCAACACTTTTTTTGAGTAACCTAAGCCGACAATGGTGCCGTCATCTTTAGACATGCCAATACCATAAAACTGCGCATCACCTTCAAACTCCTGCTCTGCAGGTAATAAGGTTTGAAACAGTTCATCTGGATCTTGCATACCCGGCAAGCGCGCTTCATCTGTTTGATTAAAGCGCCCTTTAATGGACCCGCTACTGGCTACCATCACAATGCCACCCCAATCCAATAATGCTTTCATCTCATCAAATTCGTTATCGGCGTTTAACAAACCTGATACTTGAATAGAAAACTCCTTATTAGTGGGGCTTTGATACATAACTTCTTTAAAAGTAGAGGAGTTAAAATCAACACTGTCCTCTGGGAACACGCCATCATTATCAAATACAGGGGTAAACTGAGTATGCTTAATTGAAAAGAAATTCTGCTCTAAGGACTGAGAAGAGAGCGAGCAACACAATAGACCTAATGCAAAAAGTGCTTTTTTCATACATAACTCCTAAGAAAGGTATTAAGAAAATAATACTCGTAAATCCCCTCATTGTATTGCCTTTCAAAGCAAACCAAGGGTCGCCGCCAACAAAAAAGCCTAGGTATTTCGACCTAGGCTTCAAACATACAACAAATATCCTACCTAATGACCCTTAACTCCCAAAAAACTTCGAAAAGCCACTCAAGCCAACACACTCTTGCAGAGCAGTTTTAGTGTTCGCGAGTGGCTCTAAAGTTCACATCTGGATAGCGATCTTGCGATAACTGAAGGTTCACACGGGTCGGCGCGATATACGTTAAGTTGTCCCCCCCATCCAATGCTAAGTTTTCATGGGCTTTCTTTTCAAATTCAGCCATTTTCACTTTATCATCACAGTCCACCCAGCGGGCGGTAGCAACACTGATAGGCTCATATATGGCTTCCACCTTATATTCATCCTTCAAACGCTGCGCCACCACGTCAAACTGAAGAATACCTACAGCACCTACAATTAGGTCGTTATTTTTAAGAGGACGGAACACCTGAACAGCACCCTCTTCCGACAATTGAATGATGCCTTTTAATAACTGCTTTTGTTTGAGCGGATCTTTCAGGCGAATACGCTTAAATAACTCAGGCGCAAAGTGCGGAATACCGGTGAATTTCAAATCTTCCCCTGCCGTAAAGGTATCACCAATCTGAATCGAACCATGGTTATGCAAACCAATGATGTCACCCGCATACGCATTTTCAGCGGCTTCACGATCACCGGCCATAAAGGTCAAGGCATCGCCAATGCGCACATCTTTACCAATGCGCACATGCTTGGCTTTCATGCCTTGCTCGTACTTGCCTGATACGATGCGCATAAAGGCCACACGGTCCCTATGTTTAGGGTCCATATTGGCTTGAATTTTAAACACAAAACCACTGAATTTCTCTTCAGTCGCTTCTACTGCCCTAGCTTCGGTTTCTCTAGGCTTAGGGGTTGGTGCCCACTTAGTCACACCGTCTAACATATGATCCACGCCAAAGTTACCCAAGGCTGTACCAAAATACACAGGGGTTAGCTCGCCCGCTAAAAACATGTCTAAATCAAATTCGTTTGACGCACCGCGTACCAACTCAATCTCTTCACGAAAATCTTCCGCAAACGGGCCAATTTCCGCTTCAAATTCAGCGCTATCCAAACCCTTAATCACACGTTTTTCTTGAATGGTATGACCCTGACCCGTGGAATATAAAATCACTTCGTCGGTATATAGGTTATAAACACCCTTAAATTCTTTACCCATACCAATGGGCCAAGTAATCGGCGCACACATGATATTCAGCACGTCTTCCACTTCGTCCATCACATCAATGGGGTCACGGGTATCACGGTCAAGCTTATTCATGAAGGTAACAATTGGCGTATCACGTAAACGGGTAACTTCCATTAGCTTCACGGTACGTTCTTCTACACCCTTAGCCGCATCAATGACCATCAAGCATGAATCCACCGCGGTTAATGTACGATAGGTATCTTCCGAGAAATCTTCGTGCCCAGGTGTATCCAGTAGGTTTACCAAACAATCGTTATACGGAAACTGCATCACAGAGGTGGTAATGGAAATACCACGGTCTTTTTCCATCTGCATCCAGTCAGATTTTGCATGCTGGTTTGAACCACGGCCTTTTACCGTACCCGCTTGCTGAATGGCGTTACCGAACAACAATACCTTTTCGGTAATCGTGGTTTTACCCGCATCGGGGTGAGAAATGATCGCGAAAGTGCGGCGCTTGCCTACTTCGCTTACTTGATTGCTCATAATGCTCAATTCGTGAATCTGGAAATTGCGCGCATTATAGCCATGTGAGCGTAATTATTCGAGGGCAGTATTCTTTAGGCAACGAAACGCTGCTGCAGCGCTTGCCGACTCTTAAGGCTTACTTGATTACTCATAATACTCAATTCGTGAATTTGGGAACAGCCTGAACTAAACCCTCCTGAGCGTAAATATTCGAGGACCGTATTCCCTGCAAAAAACACCGCACAACCTCGAAAGTTCCACCGTTTAAGCAAAGAAAGGTGCCGCAGATCAAAAAAACCTCATCATTCAGCATTAGATCAGCCTTATTGCGGTTTTTGTCTATATGCACTAGAAATATGATTGTTAGTATTAAAAGATCACCATTTACAATTGAGCGCTAAATATTGAAAGCTAATCAGCTATTACTGAGAGCCAAAGCCTTTGATCACCTCTTTGATGCAGTGGTCGTCACCGACGCCCAAGGCATCATTACTGACTGGAACAGCGGTTCGGAAGCTTTGTACGGCTACACAGAAACAGAAGCCGTTGGCCAGCCGGTGAATATACTTCATGTTCCCGAAGATACCGACCACATCACCAGCGAAGTATTAGCCGCCGTTGCCAGTGATGGTAAGTGGACAGGCGAAGTACGCATGCTCAGAAAAGACGGTTCTATCGGTTGGATCGAATCCATGTGCATTCCCATTCTTGATGATGACCAGCAAATGATCGGCGCACTTGGCATTAACCGAGACATCAGCCAACGCATGTACGAAACCGAACAACTTAGATTTCAAGCTCGCTTTGATCAACTCACACAAATTCCAAATCGATATTCATTGATTGATCGCATCGACCATCTAATTGATCAATACGACAGAAATGAAAATGCGTTTAGCCTGTTATTTTTTGATTTAGATAATTTCAAAAAAATAAACGACACCTATGGCCATTCATTTGGCGACTTAGTTTTAAAAGAAGTGGCTACTCGTATTGCAAGCAATATTCGAAAATCAGATATGGTGGCAAGAATTGGTGGTGATGAGTTCATACTTTTACTAGAAAATACTCATACTAAGCTCGATATTGAAACCACAATCAAAAACCTTTCACACGAGTTAAAAAAAGATATCCCCATAAATGGCAATACCATTAATATCCAATGCAGCATTGGCTATTCCACCTTTCCAACAAATGGCATCACCTGTGATGAGCTGCTTGCACACGCAGACAAAGGTATGTACCAAGAGAAAAAACAGCATAAAACCAAACAGCCTTGACCGTTTTCTTAAGTTCTAATAATCCGTTGGAACCGACTTACTCAAAACAAACCCCGTCATCCGCTTAGGCAATATCAGCGCCAAACGAATTAAACTGCCCGTCACTAACGGAAACAAATAATCCGCTCGTTCTTTTGTCATGGCTTTTATTATGTGCCCGGCCGCTGCTTGTTCACTGATTTCAAAAGGTGCAGGAATGCCATCGTCCGCCACGCGTTCTGTGGCGACAAAACCAGGATAAGCCGACACAAACTTAATGCCAAACGGTTTTAACTCAGTACGGCAGGTGTCCATCAATATTCGGCACGCCGCTTTTGCCGCCGAGTAAGGCCCTTGCATTGGCAATCCTAAAAAACCTGCCAATGAATTGGTATGAGCAATCAACCCAGATCTATTTTCTTTCATATGGACCATTAATGGCACCAGAAAATTCACCATGGTGGTGTAATTTAAATCCATGTTGTGAGTAATTTCTTTTACAGAGGTTTTGCTCATATTAAACGACGGGCCATCACCCACATTTAATAACGCAGCATCTATGGCACCAAATACTTGAATACTGTTTTCAATGGTTTGTTTGGCGGCCTCTTCATTTAAAGCATCACAAGCAATTGTCAAACACTTTGACCCTAATGCTTCCACTTCAAGTTTCAAACTATCTAGCTCGGCCTGACGGCGAGCACAAACAATGATTCTATTACGCCCCTTTGCTAGCTGCATAGCCACGGCGCGACCAATACCAGAACTGGCCCCCACCACTAACAGAGTTTTATCTTCTAACCTCATATTAGCCTCCTATCAGCCAGCGACTGACATTGGTCACTAATATGCCCAAATAATTACCCACAGCGTAACCAATAATGGCCGCGGCAAAACCGGGTAAAAGTATCTCTCTGTTTTTTAATGCCCCTGCAATAACAGGGATAAACGGTACAGACATAATGGCCGCAGATGACGTAATCAAAAATGTATCAGTATCCACTTTAAATAGTTTACAAAGCACAGCTTGCAAACATAATGAGCCCACTAAAATAAACGTAATATAACCCGCCAAAGACATATCAATGTTATTAATAATATCGGTGTCGATCATGGTGCCCGTGGTAAAACAGAAGACTAAAATAAGATACATGCCTAATTGAAAACTATTAGCCAGATTACGTATTTTAGGAATAAAAGAAGCCGCCAAACCCAAGGTTGTGATCAGAATAATTGTCATAACGGATGATACCGATTCAGGTAACAACCCCGCTAAACCAACAGACGCCCCCACCACCAATAATGCACTGAATAGAGCCAACAAAGTTTGAGGTAATAATTGAGCTTGCACTAACTTTTTATAAGCATGGGCGCTTTCATCTGCCATGTGCTCCATGCCCGCATAATTCGTTTGTGCTTCCATATTTTTACTCACATATGGGCGCAAAAACACTCCGAATATTTTTTGCGCTATGGTCATGACAAAAATTAAATACATGGCAGAAAAAATTAAATCGTATGTCACCATGGTTAAGAAGATTGATTCATCCCCTTCTATGGCAGTTTTAATGGCTCCCATGTTTGGCCCGCCACCGGTATATGCGCCCACCGACATACCAGCCACTTGCCATACTTTTTCAATCTGATCAGAGAATATTAGTGCCCCAACAATACTGATGACAATCACAGACAACAAAGCCAAGCCCATACCCTTTAAGGTATCACCGGCCATACCCAATGCCGCCTTCACATTAATTGAAAATAAAAGCAGTGGTAATGCGATCGCAATACTGATCTCTGAAATATTTTTTTGCACAGAAACAATCATGTCAGCAGCAAACATACTAGAAAGATCCACCGTCATGGCCAAAATGATGCCCGAAGCGAATGCCATCACCACCACACCTATTTTTTCCAACAAATTAACGCGCTGGCATAACACCACCAACAGCGCAGGCACCAACAAATAAAATATCGCTAACAACATATACATACTCTTATTTTTATAATTGATTAAAGCTTTTTGATAAAATCAAAAGATAGGTCTATTAACTAACAGCAACCTGCTTGGATTCAAACACTGGCCACCAATCCACAATTTTACCATCTTCATAAACCGCTATTTCACCAAACTGTAAAAAAACCGCTTCACTTTGCGTGGGGCGAAAATACATAAAATCGTCCACATGAATATTGTCACTGGTTTTCAGTTCGTACATTTCTTGGTTACTTGAATGACCTAAAATATTGGCCCGTTTAGAATCCTTTGGATAACAAGGTTGTGCCAACCAATTTCCACCGTAAATAAAACACGCTTTTCTGGGTAACAAGCCCACCTTATGCATAAATTTTGATAAGCCTTTGGCCATGGGCAATTCAGGGTCGTTTACCAATTTCAAAACCGGCGCGGCGATAAACGCTGCTGGTGAAAGAGCATCTAATGTATAAACATCAAAGTCAGTGGGTTTTACCAAGGCAGAGGCGGTGGCAATTTCGTTCACCAAACCTTTTTGACCTTCAAGCGTGTTTTCATACAAAGGAAACGTGGTGCTGCCACCAGTGTTCAAAATTAGGCGGTCTAATTCTTCTTTACCAAATATGGCCACAATAGAATCCACAAAGCCTTGATAATGCTGGCAAGCTTTATCAAACGCTTTCTTAGGGCCGCCAATGAATCCTGGCACCTTGGTAATGTGCGCTTCGTAACCCATCAAGCCCGACAAAGTGAGATTGGGATGGTTTTGAATATAAATAAGCGTGGCTTCAAATTCATTAATCGAATCAAATCCACCGCGATGCAGGCCAACATCAATTTCTAAACTGATGCGCATGTTGGTGTTTAAACTCGCCGCCAGCTCCCCGTATTGGGCCACTCGATCGTAGCTATCAATTAACCATTGCAATTGAAGTTCTGGGTTAAAACTGCTTTCTTCACTTTTGCGATTGTTTATAAACTCATAATAACTGGCCACACTGCCCACTGGCATAGGCTTGCCCATTAAAATGTCAGCGTGAGGAATTAGCGAACTCACATGACGTAAAAACGGCATGTGAAAACTCATTAAGCGATTGGTGCCTGCGGCCTTCATCAAATACTCAAGCATCGGCACTGACGGTAAAGACTTAGCCACGATTCTGTAATCAAACCCTTTTTCAATAATGGATTTAACTTCCACCAGGTTTTGATCCAAACGGCTTTTATCAATCACTAGGGTGGGCTGATGCACACCCACATTGCTTAAAGCTTGGCTGATGTCAGAGAAATAAGATTCAGAGAGAAAACTGTGGCTTGTTGGTGTGCCCATAAACCTAGCGAGTCCATACTTGTATTTATTATGGAACCATCAAACCACAAAAGCCGGAGGCAGGCCATAAAACAGGTCAAAAGTGGCCAGATTGACCAGCCAGAATACACAAAAAAAGCGCCCCATTGCTGAAAGCGCTTTATTGGAATCGATCAAAAGCCTTTATCTTACTGCACTAATAAATTCTGCTTGCTCACATACGCCAAAGTATCATCCAAAGCCTTGCCAAACTTCATCATTATTTCATCAACTTGGGCCTTATTAATAATCAATGGCGGACAAAACGCCGCTGAAAACCCAGCCACCACACGTATGATTAATCCATGGTCTTGGCAAGCTTGTGTTAAAAAGTAACCCACTGACGGATCACTAAACGCTTGGCCGGTTTGTTTGTTGGCAACCAGTTCAATGGCACCGATCATACCTTTACCGCGAATCTCACCCACTAACGGATGGTCTTTGAATTTTTGCATTTCACTTTGCATATATTCACCGATGTTTGCAGCATGGCCAAAAATATCATCACGCTCATAAATCTCTAAGGTTTTTAACGAAACCGCACAGGCAACCGGGTGGCTTGAATAGGTATAACCGTGACCAAACACACCAGACTGAGCCGACTGCTCTACCATGGCGTCGTACATGTCACCACGAATCACGGATGCACTGATGGGCATGTAAGCCGATGATAATTGTTTCGCCAGTGTCATCATATCTGGGGAATCTATGCCCATGGTATCGCTACCAAATGCATTACCGGTTCGACCAAAACCTGTAATCACTTCATCTGCCCAAAATAAAATATCGTGTTTATTTAATAGAGCCTGAACTTTTTCGTAATAACCCTTTGGCGGTACAATCACGCCGCCGGCGCCGGGAATGGGCTCTGCAATAAAGGCAGCTATGGTATCAGCCCCTTCATCTAAAATCAGTTTTTCTAAATTACCCACAATGCGATCAACAAACTGCTCTTCGCTTTCACCGTCTTTTTTACCACGGTAATAGTGCGGCGCATCGGTACGTAAAATACCTAAAGCATCAACCGGTAAATCAAAGTGATTTTGATTAATCGGCAAACCCGTTAACGACGCAGCTGCTACCGTCACACCATGATAAGAACGCTCACGGGCAATGATCTTGAATTTTTCAGGTTTACCAATGGCATTAAAATAATAACGCAGCATTTTCACATGGCTGTCGTTGGCGTCAGAGCCTGAATTACCAAAAAATATTTTTGAATCTTTTACCGGCACCATGGATGATAACTTATCCGATAGGTCCATGCCCACCTGATGGGTTTTACCACCAAACATGTGACTGTATGACAGTTTTTGCATTTGCTCGTTAGATGCTTCTATTAATTCTTGATTGCCATAACCAAGCGACGTACACCACAAGCCTGCCATGCCTTCAATGTATTGATTGCCTTTATCATCATACACGTAAGCCCCTTCACCGCGTTCAATGGTGAGGGTTTCAGTGGCTTTGAAATTGGTGGTTGGATAAATGATTGTGCTCATGAGATTCAAACTCTTTTAAAATTTTTATGGGGTCGCTCACAGGGTGAGCTCGTACGAGGGCAGCCTTCTGCCCGATCATGCGAACGGCTCTGCTTTCGCTCACGGGGTACACCCAAAGGACATAAAAGCCCGTACGAGGGAAACCGCTGCCCTATTCATCATTAGATTTGGCTATATTTGGTCGCCTGCGAGCAGCCTCCTACGATTGTGTGAGGTTGCCCCTGCGACCGATAATATCCAAAGTGTTAGCGATTCAACCCGCCCACACACAAGTATTTAATTTCTAAGTAGTCATCTAAACCGTATTTAGATCCTTCACGACCTTGACCCGATTCTTTCACACCACCAAAAGGAATAACTTCTGAACTGATGGCGGTTTCATTCACGCCCACCATACCGTATTGCAAACCTTCACCTACACGAAAAATACGCCCCATGTTTTCAGTGTAAAAATACGCCGCCAAACCAAAGTCCGTATTGTTTGCCATAGCAATAGCTTGCTCTTCAGTTTTAAATTTAAAGATCGGAGCAACCGGACCAAAAATTTCTTCGCTGAATACACTCATGGAATCATCAACGTTGGTTAAAATCGTTGGCTCATAGAATTGCGCACCTTTATCACTGATTTTTCCACCAGTAACAATCTTTGCGCCCTGTGCCACTGCATTTTCAACTTTTTCATGAATGCCTGAAATTGCTTTTTCAGTTATCACAGGCCCATGAGTGGTGCCGTCTTCCAATCCATTACCAATTGAAAATTGATCCACATGTTTTGAAAAACGTTTTACAAATTCATCGTAAATATTTTCTTGCACCATAATGCGGTTTGCACAAATACAGGTTTGACCTGAGTTACGGTATTTTGCAGCCAATGCTCCTTGCACCGCTAAATCAATGTCAGCATCTTCAAAAACAATCACTGGCGCGTTGCCACCTAATTCCATAGAGGTACGCTTACCGGTATCGGCACATTGTTTCATCAACAATTTGCCAATTGGAGTTGAACCCGTGAAGGTTAATTTTTTCACAATTTTATTTGAGGTTAATTCACCGCCAATGGCAGGGGCATCTAAACCTGGCACCACGTTAAATAACCCTTTTGGTAATCCTGCTCGCTCTGCTAATTCAGCTAATGCTAATGCAGAAAGTGGCGTTTCAGCCGCTGGCTTTAATACCATGGCACAACCCACTGCAAGAGCCGGTGCGGCTTTACGGGTAATCATGCCGTTGGGGAAATTCCATGGGGTAATGGCCGCCACCACACCAATAGGCTGTTTGATCACTAAACTGCGACGGTCCGACGGGCTAGGCAGTACATCGCCGTAAACTCGTTTGCCTTCTTCAGCAAACCACTTAATGTACGACGCGCCATAGGCAATTTCACCACGGGCTTCGGCCAAGGTTTTGCCTTGTTCAGTGGTTAAAATAATGGCCAAGTCTTCTTGGTTGGCCAATAGCAAATCATTCCACTTTTCTAAAATGGCGCAGCGCTCTTTTGCCGGTAGGGCTTTCCATGAAACCATGGCCGTTTCAGAAGCTTCAATGGCGCGTTTGGTTTCTGCCGCCCCTAAATTAGCCACCTGTGCAATCTCTTCACCAGTGGCAGGATTGGTTACGGAAAATGTACTGCCATCATCGGCGCTGACCCATTGACCATTAAT
>CAJXIT010000095.1 GCA_913054055.1 uncultured Thalassolituus sp. | reverse complement strand
GCATACGAGATAAGGCCACGTGACTGGAGTTCAGACGTGTGCTCTTCCGATCTGGAAGGGGTTTCATTATCAAAATGAAAACTCGGTTCATGAACATCTAATCCCAGCTTGTTTAAGCCGCCAGCAAAAGAAATAAATTCAATGGGGCGAATACTAGGGGAAGGCACATGAAGGCTTTCTGTTTTTGAATCCGGGTAGTAACTTGGAAATAAAGGATTTTGAAAGAAGCAATATTTTAAATCCATGAGCAGCAATTCTTGGTGTTGCTGCTCATGATTCATACCTAAAGTGATTAGGCTTTGTAAGTGGCTATGGTCGCCGTTTAAATGACTTTCAATGAATACTGCCATTTGTTGGTCAATGTGCTCTCGGTATGCCAATACCATTTGCAAAGAAGGGCGCGATAAAAGGTGGCGTTTTGGTCGAGAAAATTGCTCGCCAATGCCGTTGTAATAACTGTTAAATAAAACCTGAAAGTCTTTATGAAAAGGTTCGTAGCCTGAAACATTGGGCATTAAGATAAAGTTTTCAAAAAACCAAGTGGTATGAGCCAGGTGCCATTTAGCAGGGCTCACAAACGGGGCCGATTGTAAGCTGCAGTCTTCGGCTGTTAAGGGTTCAATTAACCCTAAACTGTGGGATCGTGTGGATTGATAAGCTCGTAAGCAATCTGCTTGCTTGAAGCGGGCATGCTGAGACGTTCCGTCCATGACTGACCCTATGTCATTATTATTTACACCAGATTAGTCTGGCATATCCATGTTACAAGTCAGTATGGCATCGTTATTCTTTAAAAGTCTTACACAAAAGCCGCCTTTTTATATTGCTTTTAAAAAATCTGTGTTCCAGCACACAGTGAAAGGTTCTATTGGTTTAAGCACTGCGTGAAATTACTAAGCAAGCTGTCGTAGAACTCCATAAAGTTACCATCGGCAATGGCATAGTCAGAGGCCATGGGGTCAATCTTAACCACTTTGACTTCCAGACCTTGATGCAGCTTTTTCATAATGCGTGACTGAAACTGAGGCTCTACAAACAAACACGCTGCTTGCCCCGACGCCAACACATTACGCACCTGTACCACGTGTCGTGTACCCACCGGCTTTTCTGGATTACTGGTCACCACCATCAACTGATTCAAGTTAAAGGCCGTTACCCATTCACGAAAGGCATCATGAAAACTTACGAAGCCCACAGATTGATGAGGTTTCAATGCGGCTTGTGCCTTAATGAGCCAATTCTGATAATTCCGAATAAAGATTTTCGGTTGCGGCAGGTCCAGCTGTTGTTTTACTAAGTCGAGCATGCTGATAATGCGATTAGGGTCTAACCATAAATGAGGATCGTGGGCATGATCCGTGTGGTCTGCTGCATGGGTTTCATGATCGTGCTCAGAGTGAGCATCCTTCTCCAATACGCTTGCCAAATCCACACTGTCTTTATTGCGCAGCACTTTCGTTAAATACGGTTCAAATTCCTTACCCATCCAAATCACAGCATCCGCAGAGTGAATGCGCTTCATATCACTGGGTTTCAATACAAAGTCATGGGGAGATTGATTGGCTGATACCAAGCTGCTCACCTTAAGATTTGGCCATGCACTTTGAATCAGCAACGCCAATGGGTGCACGCTGACCAACACCGGTTTGTCAGTTTTATTATCGGCATAAGCTGGCAATGACAAACCCAATAACACGGAAAAAGTCAGCAAGGATGTAAGCAGCCCCTTCACACAGGCTTGAAAGAACATTGGCAGCGCAGAAATCACAGACAGCATAAAGATTGTTAAAACCACACAACAAAAGTGAACATAATGGACCACATCATTAAAGAGTGTAGCCGCAGAAAAAGCGCGAGTATGATACCCTAGCGCCCAACTAATGGCACATGAGATTCATGGCCACTACTGGAAAAGACAAATCCCCCAAGTATTCATAAGGCGTCAGAATGGCAAATCCACTTTTAAAACTTCGCAACATTGGCCTTGAACGCCAAGGGCGGACCATTTTAAAAGACGTCAATCTGGATATTCACGCAGGGGAAATCATTACCTTAATCGGCCCCAATGGCGCCGGTAAAAGCACCCTACTAAAACTGGCGCTGGGCTTAATCACGCCTAGCCAAGGGCTGCGCACCAGCTTAAACAAGTTACGCATAGGCTACATGCCACAACACATCAGCCTGCCAGAAACCTTACCCTTATCGGTGAAGCACTTTTTGAAACTGGCCAAAGGCTACCAAGCCAGTGACTTAGATCAGGTGGCACAACGCCTGAACATCACACGCTTATTGCACAACCCCATGCAAAAGCTAAGCGGCGGTGAGATGCAACGAGTGCTGTTAGGGCGCGCACTGTTATCCAAACCAGAGCTATTGGTATTGGATGAACCGGTACAAGGGCTGGATGTATCTGGACAGTCAGAACTGTATCACCTGATTGCTGACCTAAAAGACGAATTAAACTGCGGCGTATTAATGGTAAGCCACGACCTTCACCTAGTGATGGCATCCACCGATAAAGTGGTGTGTTTGAACGGCCATATTTGCTGCGAAGGGCATCCGCAAACCATTCAGCACGACCCAAGCTATTTAGAATTATTTGGCCAATCTATGCCTGCCCACCTTGCCCCTTATACTCACCATCATGACCATACCCACGGCGAGCACTGCAATCATTCCCATGATGATCACCAACATGGAGAAAGTGACAAATGATCTGGTTACTTGATTCCCTATTAGCCGGCTGGCTATTAAGTTTAATGAGCGGACCGCTTGGATCGTTCATTGTATGGCGTCGCATGGCTTACTTTGGTGATACCCTTGCCCACAGTGCCTTATTAGGCATTACCCTAGGCTTTCTATTTGATATCCAACTGAACTTGGCCATCGTATTGTGTGCGGTATTTGTGGCCTTGATTTTGGCCAGCTTGCAACGGCAGCACATCATTCCCAGCGATACCTTATTGGGCTTAATGGCCCACACCACATTGGCCGCCGGTTTGGTCACCCTAAGCTTGGTGGATAATGTGCGCATTGATATTAACGGCTATTTATTTGGTGACTTATTAGCCGTGGATCGACAAGACCTGATCACCATGGCCATTGGTGCCGCCATTGTCCTCACCGTATTAAGCCGAATGTGGCGCGGACTGTTAGCCGCCAGCGTATCGGAAGAACTGGCCCAAGTGGAAGGCTACCCAGTGGCGCGCTTGCGTTTATTGTTTATGGTGATGTTAGCAGTCGTGATTGCCGGTGCCATGAAACTGGTGGGGGTATTATTAATTACCGCCCTGTTAATCATTCCGGCAGCCGCCGCCAGACCTTTTAGTAAAAGCCCAGCACAAGTGGCCGGCTTGGCCACGGTGATCAGCATGATCTCGGTGGCATTAGGATTAGGGTTTTCGTATCAGTTAGACACACCGGCTGGGCCCAGTATTGTTTTGACCAGCTCACTGTTTTTTGTGGTGAGTCAGAGTGCTTATCGGTTGGTTGGGCGCTAGGTTTTAATGACTGTTAATTTAATTCGAAATTAAATTACTGCCAAGCCGCACTTACCTATTTCATCCCATCGTCATACCGGACGCGAGGAACGAGTGACCCGGTATCTCTTTTTATTCTCCCTTGAACGTTTTTTGCATTATTGAATCCTGCATCAGCTTTGCCTGCATGGTATCCCCACAAGGTATGTCAAACTGCAGATCCCAGATCAATTGGCTCCGCCACTCTTCGGGTCCGGGATGACGTTAAAGGGAATAAACATATTAGGAATTGAAACGAACTTGCTTGTAGAGTTTCAAGGACATAACGGATTAGAGCTTAACGTCGTGTGAGAAATACATCCAACACGACCGCTAACGAAGAGACTTTAGTAGAATTGTATTATCCTATTTAGGGGCCCACTCACCAGTATGCTTTTCACCTTTTTCATCAAGAACAGATATTGTTGCGTGTGACCACCTGCGCTTAAGATCAACAACTTCTGTACCATCGTTGTTAACCTCTATCTCTAAACCATCCTTGTCTCTTGATGTATAGCGGGCTACCTCTTCAACCATCTCTTTATGAACGTAAGGGGTAAAATCGAAGTTCTTTTCACCATGATCGTGACTACCGGGATTAGCCAGGGAATCGGTTACAACGCTACCATCATGCGTATCACTGGAATGATTATCGGCATGGTAAGTCCGATTGTGATTGATTTGTTCGTACGATTCATTAACAGGCTCTATATCGGATTCCTTACTTGGAAAGACAAGTAACGTAGAAGACAAGATAACAAAAACAGCTAACGAGATTACGACTAATAAATACCTATTCACAAGAATTACCCTTTTTAGATTTACGACCAACTAGTAACAACATACCACCTACTAATAACAACCAATGTAAAGATCCGCCACCAGATGAAGCCGGAACGTTAACCACCTGAGTATTGTCATCGCTGGACTCATCATTGGTTCGAGACTCTTCTCTGTTTATCTTAATAATCACTTTGCCAGCAGCATACTCACCTGAGTAACCTTTAACACTGTAATGGACTTCATCATATTCAGAATCGTCGTCAGCCGGCGTGTATTCCAAGTCATCACCAATAATGGATATCGTACCCTTGGTGTTGTCAGAAATAACATCCGAATAAATGAAAGTGTAGCTTAAATCATTATCAAAAATCCCTAACCTGGTTGTCACACCTTCATCGACTTCATAATAATCATCAAACACTACAGGACTGTCTTCATTAATGATCTTGACGGTTACAACCGCTGGTTCAGATAACGACCCATCGGACGATCTAAGAACGTAATCGAATACAATATCATCCCTATTGCCAGTAGATCGGTAGACCGGAACGTGATTGCGCCCAGAGGTATCAAGACCAATTAAGCTTGAATCAAATTCGGAGTCTGGATTTGGGTAAACATAAACATTAATACCCGACACAAAATCATTATCCATTACCATTAGTTGAGCGGCTTGATCCTGTGGAACATAGAAAGTGTCATTAGCCGGTGCCGAAACTTCAGGGACACCAACTGTCAGATCAACACGGGCCACATTGCTAGCCTCGCCCTGCGCATCCACCACCCTATATTCAAAGAAGTCTGTTTGAGCGTTCAGCGTGGTTAGTGAGTATTTGTAGCCAGACAATCTAAGAGATGTTGATCCTTCAACAAATTCAATCACGCCATTAGCCGGAGGCGTAACAATTTCAATGCTTGAAAATTTAGGGAATTCATCTGCAATATTTAATTGGAAATTGATTCTTGTCGGGTCTACCGAAGAAACTGTTGCTGTAAAGTCATGAGCAGTAGGCGCATCATTTACATCCATAATGTAAATATGACTAGTCATTGGATAAGAGAAGGCACCTGCAATGTCTTCCAGTCGATAAGTGAAATACGACGAACCAATGGCATCAGGTAGCGGATCAAAGCTTAGTGTGCCATCAACAAAAGTGATCAAACCATTTTCTGGCTGCTCATCAATAATAATATTTGCAAGATCAGTGAACAGCGTATCGTTAGCGACAACATCTAGGCGCACGCCATTAGTATCTTCATATACAGGAAAGAAATCTGCCTTAGCTAAAGGCGCGTATTCATTTCCAACTTGAATGGTGGATTCAACTCTCGAACTGTAAAGCCCCTCTTCATCTTTAACGGAGTAGCTAAATGTTGTCAGTCCTCTAAAGCTTCGCCCAGAGTCGTAATTTAACTGGCCGTCTACAATGGTCAAGTACCCTTGGTGCGGCTGAACAGCAATGTAAATTTCAAGATTTTCATTGGCAGTTTCCACGTCCGTATCATTTAGAAGCACCGGCAAGATTGTATCAGTATCAACTTCTACACTCAGGGCATCAGCTACGGCAATGGGACGATCGTTAACTGAGCGCACGTTAATAGTAACCGTCGAAGTGTTTGAATCACCTGCATCGGAAGTTAAATGATACTCAAGCGTGTCAGTACCAAAGAAGTTTTCATCAGACTGATACATGAGCTGCGTACCGATAACGTTAACTGATCCGTGAAGAGGGCCGGTTGTCACTACCGGTGTATAAAGGCCAATAGCAGAATCAATGTCGTTGTCGTTATCAATAATATCTAGCAAAGAATACCCAGAGTCTTCGTTCACGGAAAGCGAGTCATCTTCCGTTACCGCTATATCATCCACAGGATTAATCGTTACAGTAACAGTAGCGGAGTTACTCCACATCCCTTCATCATCCCTTACACGGAAGGTAAATTGCTCTTCACCATTGAAATCATCTTTTGTATGGATATTAATTCTTTGTGATGACACCCAGACCAGACTGTCGCCATCGTGAGAAAGCAATTCAATAGTTGATAGATCTAATCCACTATCATCAACGACTGTCACTGAGACATCAAAGGAATAAGTCGGTGAATCTTCATCAATCGCAAAAGCATAATCAGAGGCGACTGGTGCCGTATTCCCACTTACAACAATAGTAGCCGTCACTGTAGCACTATCCAATTCACCATCGCTTATTTTGTATGTAAAGCTATCAGTGCCTACAAAATTACTATCCGGCGTATAAACAAAGGCAGAAGCATCTTGAGCAATATCGCCATTTGACGGGCCCGATACAACAATGACATTTGAATATGTCAACGTGTGATCAACGTCGCTTGAGTTATCCAGTACCAGCAACGAGTTAGACTGGTTGGACGTCGCGAAATATGTGGCCGCTTCAGTTACAGGAGCATCGTTAACTGACTCAACTGTGATTGTCACAGTACCAGCCTCAGACTCATTGTTGGCATCATCGGATACAACATAGTCAAAAGTAATATCGCCATGGAAGTTAGCAACCGGCTTAATAGTAACCGACCCATCAGGATTTGAACTTCGCTGCTCAAGATTGGCGGTAGAGCCAATTAACCAAACGGAAGATTCATCAATGGCATCTTCGTCATCCACATCATTGGCCAAGATATGGATAACAGTTGCATCCGCATCCTCTTGAATTGTAATAGCATCATCAACAGCCAAAGGGGCAGCGTTAATAACATTAATTGTGAGCGTGGCCTCATTACTCATCTGGAAGTTATCATCATATACCTTCCATTTGAGAGTCCTTGTACCTGTAAAGTTCAGAGGCGGCGTGTACGTGGCAGTGGGTGAGAATAAGCTGCTGAGCGTGCCAGAAAAAGGCAGTTTAGTGAATGAAAAGAAGTGAATTCCGTCACCATCTGCATCGGTAGAATTACCAATCAAATCCAAATCAAGCGTTGTATTCACGCTGATAGTTGCGGTGTAGCTATTAGCAACTGGCGCAGAATTAGCCACTAGATCTTCTTTGAGCTTATAACCCATATCCTTAAGCATACCGAGTTCATAGCTAGGACTAACACCATCGTCGGTATTATATGGTTCCATTAATTGATCAGGAGATGCATCTGTAGAAATATGACTTACTGAAGAGCCGGAAGAAAAAGAAGCGGGCGCGTGTAATTTTAGCTCACCAGAGATCAAACCATTAGTCGCAGAAGCCGCCAGCGCATTCCCTTCACTCCCTGACCATACAAGCGAATCAGCCGTAGAAGATGTCAACCGTTCAGCATCCGTCATATCCGCCCAAGATTTACCGGTGCCAGAGTCTTTAAGGAATCGTGTATAAGAATCAATTGACCCAGAATACAGCTCTCCATTCGAAACAAATGTTAGAAAGCCAAGGCCATGACCAATCTCATGCATAACAACATCCAGCAATGCTTCTTGATTATCTGGCTCGTTATTATCCAATCCGTAGTACCATCCATCTGGTGCACCGTCGTAACACCCATTATCAATATTCGCATTGAATTCAGCATAAATATCAACAAACTCATCTGAGGTATCAGATTTATTTATTTGATTGGCTTGAGCGGTCGGATACCAAACATCTGAAATTCTCGCAATTCGTTCCGGCCCAGCATACCCCAGTGTCGCTGAACCCGATTCACACGCTAAATCAGAAAAGCTGGCACTAACCTCGATGTCATAATCCAAGTCTAACAAGCTAGACCAAAGAAATGCCGCCCTTTCAAACACCTCAAGTCTCTGAGCACCGATAGTATCTTTGTAGTTACCGCCCACATGATCGGCAACCGTAGTATCGGAAAACCCGGTTACAGGGTTGATTATAATCTTGCCTTGGTGATCTGCTGCAAAGGAAGAGAGCGAGGTAATTAAGAGAAATAAAAGAAGTGGAATATGCAGCAGCTTAATAAAATGCATCAATGCGCCTTAACGAGATTTTGACCGAGATTATCTGACACTTAAGTGCAGGCTTGTAAGAATATTTAGTTACCAGATATAAGTAAAGAACTGTTGCAGATAGGGGGGCAGAACTCTATTCGTTATCACTTATACCACCAAAGGAAAGCGTTAAATTATATTCAAAAGAGAGCTTCCACCTAACCGCTATTAAACAAACCCATCCGTATCCAACCCAACATAATTCACACTCAAAAAATGACTAAACGAAATTTCTTCGCTTTCAGTGAAGGTTTTGTCGGTGAGTTGAATAGACTGAATGCGATCCACGCGGAAGCTTCGGTAGCTTTGCCTTAGCTCACACCAAGATGCCAGGGTCCATAATTTCCCCCAGAAGAATAAACCCAGTGGTCGCAGTTCACGTGTGCTGCGCTCGCCTTTTAGGCTTAGGTATTCAATGCTGATGATGTGTTTTGCATTGATGCCATCACGAAGGTCATCCAGTATATTGGCCGTGGTGTCATCGTTGAATATTTTAGGGGTATACAACCTGGGTTTGTCTAGCTCGGCTTTTAGGTTGTCAGGCAATACCGCTTCAATTTTATCTAACGCAAATTGGATTGAGCGGGCTAGCTTGGTGCCCGCCCAGCTTTTGGCCATGCGCGCGGCAATCACCAAGGCTTCAATTTCGTCTTTGGTGAACATGATCGGGGGAATATCAAACCCCCGGCGCAGCACGTAGCCTACGCCGGCCTCCCCTTCAATGGGGACTCCTGACATCATTAAATCTTGAATGTCACGGTAGATAGTACGCTCGGACACTTCCAGTTTTTCTGCCAACCAGCTGGCCGTGGTTAAGCGACGATTACGCAGGTATTGAACAATCTGGAAGAGTCGGTCAGCTCGGCGCACGGTGTTCTCCAGCCATTGAATGAAGCATCAAGTTAAAACAGTAAAAGTAAATACTGGTAAGCGTCAGTGAAGCCTATTGCATAGAGTGTAAACCCACGCGGTTGCCTTCACTGTCGATAAATTGGGCGATGTGCCCAATGTTATCACCTAAGTGAGTTTTAGCCATGAGCACCTTGCCACCGGCTGGCTCCACTTTGTTTAATACGGTATTTAAATCGTCTTCGCCGTTTAGATACACGGTACTGCCTTCTGTGCTGGGTTTTAAATCCATACCACAAACAATGGCACCACTGACCTTGCTTAGGTCATCGTGGGGCAATAAGCCTTGTTTCATGCCAGCCATTTCTATGGAATCGATTTCCACACCTAAAATGGTTTGGTAAAACTGAACGGCACGTTCAAAGTTAATGGCAGGGATTTCAAACCATACGGTCATATTGATGTTTGTTTGCATGTTGCGCTTTCCTTGTTGGTTAAGTAACAAGGCATAGCTTACAGCAGGGCTACTGACAGCTTGGTGTCAGTAGTGTTTTGAAATCCGAGATTTTTGTAGCCTGGTTAGAGCGAAGCGCCATCCGGGAAAATGAATATCTAAAAGATGGGTTAATCATTTAAGAAACCATAACAGACAGTTTCATTTGGCAAGTTCAAGAAAGACTCACCTAGCTTCTGATATAACATTTAGATGGTGTTGAAATAATATTAAAGAGAATTAATGTAAGCCGCCATGTCATCCGGATTCAACGGCGCAGTGAAATACCCTTGATATTCACCCTTAGGATTCACTAGCACCACTTGCGAGCTATGGTCCATTAAGTAAGCTTCGTCTTCGCCGGTTTTTTGAAAAAAGATGTGCATCTGACGGGCTAAATCTTCTAATACCGCCACTTCACCACTCCACGCTTGAAACTTAGGATTAAAGTATTCGATGTAGCCTTTGAGTTGTTTGGCTGAATCACGGGCTGGGTCTACCGAAACCAGTACCACTTGTAGGTCGTCTTTAGTGATGTGTTTGGCGGCGCGGTTGATTTCAGCCAGGGTAGTTGGGCACACGTCAGGGCAATAGGTGTAACCAAAAAATACCAGGCTCCAATGTCCCTTTAAAGAATCTTGAGTAATGGTTTGAGCGTTTTGGTCGTATAAAGAAAATGGTGACAGTGTTACGGGTTTAGGCAAAGGCTGATAGCTTTCTGGCATGCTAGGTGAACACGCGCTGATAATGAATGCAGAAAACAAGACAAGGACAATTCCCACTAACTGACGCATACTTAACCCCTTAATTACCCATTATGTTTTAACTGGCTCCATTCTGTGCAATCCACTGAAAGAATTCAATCAATACATGGCAAACTGTGGGCGCTGGCCTTACCGGTCATGCTGTCTAATGTGTCCGTGCCCATTTTGGGTTTGGTGGATACCGCCATTCTTGGTCATTTACCCGATAGCCAATATCTAGCCGCCGTTGCCATGGGCAGCAGCTTGCTGGTTATGGTCATGTGGAGCTTTGCGTTTTTACGCATGGGCACCACCAGTTTGGTGGCTCAAGCTCAGGGAAAAAAGGATCAAGGCGCCACCGAACGATTACTGGTGCAAAGTGCACTGCTGGCAACAGGGCTCGGGCTTTTACTCATTGCCGTTCAACAACCGTTGCTCAATCTGGCCTTCTGGAGGCTCGACCCGCCGGCTGAAATACTGCCCGCAGCGCGAGAGTACACCAGTATCCGTTT
>CAJXIT010000094.1 GCA_913054055.1 uncultured Thalassolituus sp. | reverse complement strand
CAGCTAATGTGGTCAAAATGCGCTCCGATACAAATTTGGAGGGTTTTGACCTGATTTGCTGCCAAAAAAGGATCAAGCATCATACATAAATAGACAGGTAATACAAGGTTCCGCATACCCTCATCCATATGAGGATGTTTAGCGTGGTCTAACTATCACCATCAGCAAACGTTAGGCCTTTATTGATATTTAGGCCGTTAATAACAGATGTCTTAAAATTGCCGTCTAGGGATTGTGCAGCGGCTTTAAAGTCGGTGATATTTTGTTCATCTATCGCAAGCCTAATAACGGCTAAGTTACTTTGAATGGTGTCTACGTCCTGCTCATACCCATTGCTTTGCATAATGGAAAATAAAGACAGCTCTGTGACCGAGCTTTGATCCAAAATACTCTCGATGCTGTTAATGGAAGCGTCAAAGGCATCCCATAAAAAGTTTGAAGAATAGCGATTTAGTTCTGCAAACGTATCTGCGTTTCCTGCAAAATCTAAAAACTCTTGAATAGCGACAACTAAGGCTTCACTGGCTGGTGTGCCAACACCATCTCCTAAAGAATC
The DNA here is from genome assembly GCA_913054055.1 of uncultured Thalassolituus sp. GTDB lineage: Bacteria > Pseudomonadota > Gammaproteobacteria > Pseudomonadales > Oceanobacteraceae > Bermanella. The sequence goes on along the minus strand of CAJXIT010000094.1, from coordinate 10,307 downwards.
AAATGAGCTGAAATAGTTTTCTAGTTCATTGTTAGTGAAGAGTTCTAAGTAGCTGATTCCAGTGTCTCGGTAGTCGGTCGACCACTGAGACTGTATGTAGCCCACGCGATCGCTTAGTTCGTATCCTAGTGCTTGAATGATGTCACACTTTTTTGCTGTGTTCGTAAATTCAGTAACAATGTCTGCAGGGGTGGTGCTATCAGCAAGGTCCGAAAAAATGGCTGTTTCTAAAACAAGTAACCCTACGCTTTTGGTCAAAGAATTACTTAGACTGGTATCGGTAATTGGGTCACCAGCAATTAAACTACTTAACCCTGTATTGATATCACTTAGGTTTGATGTGCGAAGTGCAATGGTGCCGTTACGGTAAAAGTCGATGTAATTCAATATGGCGGAATTATCATCGGTTAATGTTAGCGGGCCTACTTGAAAGGGAATTAACTTATACCAGGAAACAAATGTAGCCTGCCATGACGATTGTAATGTTGCTAAATTATCCGCATTTACATTACCGCAAAACGTATCGATATCTGAATTTAATGTAGAAATGCTTTGTGAGAAGTCATTTACCGCGGGAATAATTGTATTTGTCACAGCGGTTTGTACTCCTAGGTCAACTTCTGACATAGGAGTTGTAATAGAGGATTCGGTTTCTGCACCACAAGCTGATAATAGGAATGTCAGTGTGCCGATCATTAGGGGTTTTAGAAGTTGGATTTTCATATACTTATTCATGGTTTCTAACTGCTGCCGTAATCATATGGTTATCCCATTGGTGCGTTGGGAGGTGCTGTCGCAATTTAGTGTTTTCGAGCAATGTTGATGATTTAATTTGACGGATTTTACCTGCTGAATTGGATAACACAAAGTATTCCTCATCATTTGTTACGGTTAATCCACAAACGTTGTGAAAATACTGAGCACCTAAAAAGGCGTCACTATCTATATTCCAAAAAAGAGCAATGTCTCCTCGTGGGCTAGTAAACGCAGCTGTTCGATACCGGTTATTGATTCGCACGCTACCAACATAGCCGTTTAGCTTTTTCACCAATTCCTTTGGGGCATTAAGTGAAGTACTGCTTCCATCTTTTTTAATTAATTGAGTTAACGATGTAATTGATTCAGAATTGTAATCTTGCTGCTGCATGGCAACCGCAATGATGCCATCGTCACTAATGTCTATGTGTCGAAGGCTAGATTGTGGGCTCTCTGTGCGATGAGTTGATATTATCCTGTCAGATAGATAGTCAATCAAAGTGACATTCGACTGCATGGTGTCAGTATTGATTGTATTACCTTTTTTATCTTTTATTAGGCCGCCATTTGCTACAGCGATCACCGTTTGTTTTGATATTGTTTGAATCTCATGAGGGCCAATGCCTCCGCTTGAAATCTCACGAATTATTTTAAACGAATCTGTTTCTCGTACGGTAATTATGCCTTGATTAGTATGACGATTGCTTTCGGTACAAAACAGGTACTTTCCATCATGACTAAAGCAGCCATGACCTTCCATGAATAAATGGGGTGGAGAGGTAAATCTATGTTCGATAGTTTTAGTTTTTAAATTTATCATCACACCTTCGTTACCAGGTCGACGAGAAAACATAAATACTAAGTGCGGTTTAATTGGGTGTTTTGCTAAACCGTGACCTCGAAAATCCGTTAATAAATAATTTGTATTGCTGTTAGGTTGTAACCAAGAAAGAGAGAAGTTTTCATTATTCCCACCTGCAGCAGATAACCAGTATTCGTTGTCAGTACTATTAATTTTAAGGTCGCAGGCGCTGATGAGGGGCAAGGTGGTAAGTGCACCTAGCCCTTTTAAAAATTCACGCCGAAGTATGCCTTTGTTAGTACTGATAGGAGTCATGCTTAAATAGACTCCACAAAACGAATCAGTTTCTTTCGGTCTTTTTTATTAAGTGTCATGAACGCTTGTTTAATTTTTTGAGCTTCTCCACCGTGCCATAAAATAGCTTCTTCAATGGTATTTGCTCTTCCGTCGTGAAGCAGGGCGGTGCTTCCATTTACTTGCTCGCGCAAACCAACTCCCCAAAGTGGCGGTGTTCTCCATTCTTGTCCAGACGCTTGGAAGTCTGGGCGATGATCTGCTAGACCTTCTCCCATATCGTGTAATAAAAAGTCTGAATAGGGCCATATGGTTTGATTGGCTAAATGTGGAAGGCTTTCACTAGTCCCAGTCCGAAAAGACGGATTATGGCACTGCTGGCAGCCGGTATCATAAAATAACTCACGACCTTTTATTACCGCCTTTTTATCCAGGTTTCTTGCCGCTACAGGGGATAGGTTTTGATTAAAAAAGATCACACGGTCTAACTGAGATTGGTTTAATTCAAATCCGTTTTTATCATTGCCGGTAGCAGCTTGTAAGCAAGCTGTTTGTTGTTCGGTACAAGGCTGCGATTTCACCAATGGATTACTAATACCCAGGTCGTTTGCAAATGCGCCGGCAATGGTTAGGTCCAGAGTGGCTTTATTTGCCTTTAATCCAAAACGGCCGGGAACAGTGGTTTGTGTTACAGAATCCCAAGCCATGTTGGGTCGCCCCGATATACCGTCCTGATTGTTATCATTAGTATCTATAAAGGCATTAATGTCTTGTTGTGGGATGAGTTCAATTAACCCCATGCCATGAATGGCGGGAGCAGTACGCAGGCTGATTAAGGTATCTTTCCCGAACTCTCCGTAACCTAAATTTTTAAATTCCGGTATAGGTTTTTTTAGTGTAATACTGGATCCGTCTGGGTATTCAATTAATTTATCCACCCAATTTATGGTTACATAGGCTTCAGGTTTAACATCTTTTGCAATGTTATTGGCCGAAGGAATATGCCGAAGCTGGTGAGCTAGGCTGGTGGATTGTGTTTGTAACTGATCGCCATAAGCAGGGTGTGCAATCATTCCAGCTGTTTTGTGCTCACCTGGTTTGCTTAGTCGAATTAACGAACTAAATAATTCGGTTTCTGGATCGTTAGGGGTGCTGCCTTTCCCGCCTTTTACATGGCAAGCCATGCATGTTCTAGCGTTATAAACCGGGCCCAATCCATCACGAGAGTCTGTTGCTGTAGGGGCTTTAATCCAGGGTTGTTGCGCGAGCGCTTTGCCTACGTGGAAATCGGTTTTAAGTGCAGGAGGGAGATTAGCAGCCGGTAAATCGAGCCTGACTTTATTTGAGATTGGAATAGATGTGTCGCCACCAGGGTTCCATTCAGATGGATGAAATTCTGGCGCAAGGGTAGAGTGTTGTTTATCGCATGCGCTTAAAATCGCTAGGGATAAAAACAAAACAAGCCGGGATATACCCGGCTTGGAAAATACAAAACGTAAATACATCAAATTTTCACTGACTAATTAATCAAAAGCTTCAGTAGTATCTGTAACTGTTACAGTGCCTAAGTTTAATTCTTCAGCCATTTCAATGAAACCATTTGATTGCTCTTTTAGCGCATTGATCGTGGTTAATACTGGGTTTGTATCACCGTGATTAGCCATCATGATTAGCACATCAAAAGGTTGGTCGTTATCAGTGGCCGCAGTATCAATAGCCATATACTGAGTTTCAGTGGCTTCTAAGGCAGCAGTGATGTCAGCACTTAAATTCTCTAAGCCTTTGTCGTTAAGGTAGTCGTCAAAGCCGTAACCAGATACTTGGTTAGTTGTTACATCATCAATACCGTCTTGGTTGCTGTCATAACCCGCATAATCGCCATAATATAGGTTGGCCACGCCTTCAGCGTTTAGCCATACATCACGGTGAGTGTTATCAGAAAAACAAGAATGTTCATCTTCTTGAGAGTTACCGTCGTATGCAACAGCCATACGCTCACCAGCTAGTTCGCCGTAAGCCATTGTTCCCATTGCTTGCACGATGGTTGTTAGCTTAGTGGTAGTCTCATTAGAATCTGAAGTGTCTATAAAGTCAGCACGGTAGTCAGCACCAGTAGCCCATTCAGCTTGAACCGCTTCTAAGTCAGAAACCAATTTAGCTGCAACAACTTCAAGGTAAGTGTGGCGACGGTCAGCATCATCATCAGAAGTGAAGTCCGTTAGTGGACGTTGGCCACCATGATCAAACTCACCAGTCTTAACAGCTTCGTCACGGTCGGTACCATCGGTTACACCGGCAGAAGTATTAAGATCTTGACCCCATAGTAGGAATTCAATGGCGTGGTAGCCAGTGATTACATCTGATTCGTCAGCGTTGGTAGCAGAGTTGCCGTCAAAAAGAGCGGCGTTAATGGATACAGTGCTTTGAACAATGTTTTGGTCTGCCACTGTACCGTCTACAGCGCCATTGTCATTGATGCCTGCTGAGTTAGCGATAACAGCAGTTTCTTCATCAAAGTCATTGCCAGTTGGATTAACGTAATCGATTAGTGCTTCACCTAAAGGCCATGCATTTAGGTCGCCTTCTGGGCCGTCTGTTTCGTTATCAATTGGCCCATCTTGGAAACGGAAAGCTTCACTTTGCCCGTAAGGCTCACGTGAAACTAGCCAAGCTTTTTTAGCTGCTTCTAGATTGGCGGCAGTAGGGGATGCTTTAAAAGTTGCTAGCGCAGTTTGAAGGTCTTTAGCTGTATTTACGGAGTCAGTGTAAACCGCGTATGCAATATTCGCATGGGTTTCTAAAAGACGAGATTCAGATGATGCAGTGTCATTGCTGTCGCTTCCACAAGCAATTAGTAGTGATGAGCTTGCAACTAATGCTGCAATTTTAGTCAGTTTCATTATGAGTCCTTGATAAATAAAAATTCACTATAGGGTTCTTGTTTGACGTGAGTCAGTACGTATAGCATTAATTTATGTGAATATTAATTTGAATGGGAATGATTTGCAATATCAAATAGTATTGTAATCGATTCTCATTTTAAAGTGGGTTGTAATCCCGTATTATGCTCAGTGTTTATTGGCTGGTGTTTGGATTGAGATAGATAGCCACTCAATTGGTAATGGCTCATATATTCATCAGTTAGAGTGTTTCGATTAAGGTGGTTCAAAGATGTTAAATGCACAATGGGTTTTACTGAGCATGCTCTCGTTCTGTTTGTTGGGTTGTGGCTCGGGTTCAGATCCTGAGACTTTACCCGAAATTGAAAGTAAGCAGCTTCTGGGTGATGCGTTATTCCATGACACCAATTTATCTAAAAACGGCACACAATCTTGTGCGACCTGCCATAACCCAGAAAACGGCTTTGCCGATTCACGAGATGCTGATGGTGTTCAGGGCAATACACCTTATGCAGCCTCGCTAGGGGATGACAGTACGTCTTTTGGTGATCGCAACGCGCCAACGGCTGCTTATGCTGCAATGATTCCGGAATTCACCAAAGTGAGCCGCTTAAGAAACGGACAGCAGCAGGCGACACACGGGACTTATGACGGGTATTTAGGTGGGCAGTTTTGGGATGGGCGTGAGTCGAATTTATCCGGTCAGGCTGGCGGGCCACCAACAAACCCGTTAGAAATGGGCATGGATGATAAAGCGGCTGTGGTATCTGTATTGAAAGAAAATGCAGAATATGTAGAAGCATTTGAATACTTCTATGGCGCCGATATTTTTAATTCCGATGAGGGCGCTTACGACGCCATGGCCGATGCTATAGCTAATTTTGAGACGAATGACGAAACAGCGTTTTTATCGTTTGATTCTAAATACGACAAATCATTATCGTTTCCTTCTGAATATCAATACGCCAGTGAATCGAAAGCAGAACTAGGCCGAGTATTATTTTTCTCATCTGACTTTTCATGTGCTGCTTGTCATCAGTCCTTAGCTTTACCAAGCCGAAAAGAACCTTTTACCAGTTTTGAATTTCATAACATCGGTGTGCCATTAAACACTGAACTTCAATCTAGAAGAGAAGCTTTAGGTTTAAGTCACCCAGTGGATTTAGGTTTGGCTAATAATGAAAATATTGAAGTAGAAGATTTGAATGTCTCTAAGGGAAAGTTCAAAGTGCCAACGATGCGTAATGTTGCAGTAACAGCACCTTATATGCACAACGGTGTATTTAGTACTCTAGAAGGTGTACTGGCATTTTATGAACATGCACGAGTACGAGGTCGTAATGAGGTTAGTACTATCGTCAACCCTGAAACGGGCAGTGTGTTTAGCGATCCAGAATTGGATATGAATATTGCGCATGAACTTCTGCGAGCTAATCAGTTAAGTTTACTAGGTGAGGATGGTCGTGCTGAAGCAATAGAATGTTTTTTAATGACACTGACGGATGCAAAATACGAACACTTATTAGACCAAGCTAAGGTCGAAACGTGCGGTATTTAATCGTTTGAAAATTAAATAATGTTCGATATAGAGCCCCGTTTTCGGATAATAAAATACGTTGTGGCTTGGAATACAAAAAGCCAAAAGCTAAAAATATAGTTTGGAGTGTTCGGGTGAATAACCGACAATTAAAAATAGTTTTGATAGCACCTTTATTGGGTGTGTTTTCGTTAAAGGCTGTCGCGCAAGCTTCTAATGACCAAGTTGACCTTAATAAAGTGTACATCACTGGTGGTGCTGATGAAGTTCTGACTAAACCTGGGTCAGCGGTTTTGTTAGACGAGCTTGAGTTAGAAAAATTTGAATACACGGATATTCATCGCATTTTGAATGCTGTACCCGGTGTAAACCTGCAAGAAGAAGACGGTTATGGCTTGCGCCCTAATATTGGTTTACGCGGTACGTCTCCAGAGCGTTCGAAAAAAGTCACAGTAATGGAAGACGGTGTATTGGCCGGGCCTTCGCCGTATTCAGCCCCTGCGGCGTATTATTTTCCTAATGTATCGCGCATGAGTGCGGTTGAAGTATTTAAAGGGCCGTCGACCATTCAGTACGGCCCTGCAACAGTAGGCGGTGCCATTAACTTGGTGAGCCGACACATTCCTTATGCGGCTGAAGGTGAGTTAGACGTTCAATACGGCACGGATAATTATCAGCGTGTGAATGTTTATCAGGGTCAGCAAGTGGGTGACTTTAGTTATTTAGTGGAAGGTTTGCGTGTCAGTGCCGATGGTTTTAAAGATTTAGACACGGGCGGCGATACTGGCTTTGTGCGTAACGATGCGCTAATTAAAACGCAATGGCAGGTTATGGGTGAAACCAGTCATGTGTTTCAACTTAAATTGGGTTATGCCGATGAATCATCCGATGAAACTTATTTGGGTTTAAGCAAAGCGGATTTTAATGCGGACCCATTTCGTCGCTATGCTGCTTCGCAATTGGATTTAAGTGAATGGCAGCATACACAATTTCAATTAACGCACACCATGGAAACCAGTGAACTGGCGATCAGCACCGATGTGTATCGCAATAATTATTCTCGCGATTGGTTTAAGTTAAATGGCTTTAATTCCAGTTCGATTAGTATCTTAGATGCCATTAATGATCCAATCACTAACAGCAGTTATTACAATGTATTAACTGGCGCTGCTGCTTCATCTTCAGCGCAAGAACAATTACGCATTGGTAACAATGGCCGTGAATACGTTTCGCAAGGTATTCAAACTCGTTTTAATCAATCGTTTTTCACATCAGGTGCCGTTCATAGTGTGGAAGTGGGCATTCGCCTGCATCAAGATACGGTGGACAGTTTTCACACTGAGCAAAATTATGTCATGGCGGTGGGCGGCAGTTTAACCGCAGTGGCAGGTACGTTTAAAACCTCGGTAGACAGTGAAATTCAAGCCAATGCTTTGGCCCTGTATATTCAAGATGAAATTGAACTGGGTGATAGCACCATTACTGTGGGTGTGCGCAATGAAAACATTGAAACCACAAAAAGCAGTTTTGGTACGTTAACGGGCACTTTAGAAAGTGAAGAAGTTTTAACCCAGTCGGTGATTTTGCCGGGTGTGGGTGTGTTTAGAAAAATGAACCAAGACCTAGGTGTGCTGGCGGGTATTTATAAAGGCTTTACTGCGGCTACCCCAAGTGGCAATAGCAATATCGAACCTGAATTCAGTACTAACTATGAAATGGGTTTTCGCTATTCCGGTTTAGGCCAGTTAGAAGTGGTTGGTTTTATCAATGACTATGATCAATTCAGTGGTTCTTGTGCGCAATCTCAAGGGTGTGATAGTGACATTGCGGGCACTCAAGCCAATGCGGGCAGTGCGTTGGTATTTGGCTTAGAAGCAGGGTGGCGACACCGTGTTGAGCTGAACGCTTATACGGTGCCTGTCTCGTTTACTTACACATACAGCAATGGCCAGTTCCAAGAAGACTTTACTGATACCAATGGGGTGTTTGGTGAAAAAGGCCAAGAGATTAAAAGTGGCTATGAGCTGGGTTATTTACCTGCCCATAAGTTAAATCTGCAAGCCGGGTTAAATGTTGAAAAGTGGGCGTTGAATGCATCCCTGTTGTATCAAACTGAGATGCGCACTATTTCAGGGGAGGGCAGTATTCCTGATGCTGAAAAAGTCCCTGCCTATGGAGTGTTGGATTTATCGGCCACTTACCAAGTGCTGGCAGATTTAGAAGTGTATGGGGCCTTGGATAATGTGTTGGATGAAACCTATTTAGTGTCCAGCAAGCCTTATGGTTATCGCCCGGGTAAACCCCAGTCGGTGAATTTTGGGGTGAAGTACCAGTTTTAGCCTGCTTGAGATCCCTGATCGAAGCGCACTGTGCGTCGGGGATGCTAGAGCCTTGTTGCTATCCCTCTGCGTCATACCAGAAGTGAGGAACGAGCTGTCTGGTATCTATTTGGTGAGCGGGCCAGGCTGATAGAAGCGCTTAGGGCTTATCCTAGTAAAGCACTAGGTTATTCGTTAAAATGGCGCTAATCGTGTGACATTTATTAAATGAGAGTGTGTTTATGTCTGACATCTTAGATCAAATCAAAGATCAAATTGAATCTAATACCGTACTTCTATACATGAAGGGCAACCCTAACCAGCCTCAGTGTGGTTTCTCTGCTCGCACAGTATCCGCGTTAATGGAATGTGGTAAGCGCTTTGCTTATGTTGACGTATTATCTAACCCTGATGTGCGTGCTAATTTACCAACTTACGCTAATTGGCCAACATTCCCGCAGTTGTGGGTAAAAGGTGAGTTGGTAGGAGGCTGTGATATCGTGACTGAAATGGCTGAAAACGGTGAATTGAAAGAATTGATCGACGCAGCGGTGCCTGACGAAGCTTAATTGAGTCAGTACATGAGTTTTAAAAAAACCAGCTTTTTAGCTGGTTTTTTTTGGTCTAAATAAAAATAGTTCTCATTTTCTCGGCCTATGATCGCTTGTCATAAAACTGTCATAAAGTGTGCGTACTCTGCCGAGCTATTAATAAAGTATGAGAAAAGATCTTAAATGAAGAAATATTTAGCCGTTATTTTTGTCATCCTGAGCCTGTTTACGGCCGCTGCTCAAGCCAATGTCTCCGGTGCTGAAAACCGTTGGAAAGCCTCTCTAGAAGAAATTCTTGTTAAACCGAAACCATTAACGTCTGTTTCCAGCCAAAACTCTGTGGTGACCTTATTTACCATGCATGGGTCTAATACCATTGGTGGCAGTCTAGCCCCTAATATGATGGTGTCATACCTTAAAGCTAAAGGTATTCAAAATGTGCGTATTCAGCCTTTGATGACAGAAAATGAAAAAGTGATAAAAGGGGATTTAGTAAACCTAGGAAAAACCATTCAAATTAAAGTGGCTGCCCATGGGTCAAGCACCGGCTTTAAAAGCTTAATGAATGGGGATGCGGATATTTGGGCATCGTCTCGCCCGGTAAAGGATAAAGAGGTTCAGCAAGTGAAAGACCGCTTAGATTTACGTTCACCGAAGTCTGAGCATATTTTAGGCATAGATGGCTTAGCCATTGTGGTTAATAAAAACAACCCTTTAACTTCACTAAGCAAAGTGCAATTGGGTCGAATATTTTCAGGGGAGGTTGATAACTGGTCTCAAGTGGGCGGTCATGATCAAGCCATTAATCTATATGCCCGTGATGGCAACTCTGGTACTTGGGATAGTTTCAAAAATATGGTGTTAGGTAAAACCTATAAGCTAAGCCCAGATGCTAGCCGTTTTGAATCAAGCGAACAGCTAGTGAATAACGTGGTGCAAGACCAAGGTGGCATTGGCTTTATTGGTATGGCTTTTGTGGGAAAAAGTAAGTTGTTGGCCATCAGTGATGGCCCTACGCAAGCGTTTAAGCCGACAGAGATGACGGTTGCTACTGAAGATTATGCGTTATCTCGTCGTTTATTTTTATACACGAACGAAGACAATAGCAACCCATATGTAAAAGAGTTTATGCAATATGCACAGGGCATT
>CAJXIT010000093.1 GCA_913054055.1 uncultured Thalassolituus sp. | reverse complement strand
ACGGCTACCTTATTTGATTACCTGCCTGATAATTGCCAGCTTATTTTCAACGAAAAGCTAGAGCAAACCATAGAACAAAGCTGGAAAGACATAGAACACAGATATGAAGATCGCAGGCACGACATCCGCCACCCAGTTTTAGCGCCAAAAGAAATTTACTTAAATCAAAACGAGACCTTTGCTCATTTTAAAAATTATCCGCGCATCAAACAAAGCGCTACAGTTATCAATGAGCAAAAAGGGAAATTCAACTTCACTCAAATTGAAAAACCCAACATACAAGTCGATCATAAATTAGACAAACCTCTGGCTAAACTTGAATCCTTCTTAATGGAAGCCTCTCAGCCAATCGTATTTAGTGTAGAGAGTTCAGGGCGAAGAGAGTCGTTATTAGAATTATTAAAGCGTATTGATGTGACTCCTCACATCATCGACAGTTGGCAAGACCTTAAACACACCGATTTTGAATTTGCCATCACAGAAGCACCACTGGAAGACACATTCTTCAGCGAACAAATTAATACATGGATCATTAGCGAAAACGCACTTTTTGGTGAGCGCATACGCCAGCGTCGCCGACAAAAAGAAGAAAAAGATCAAAGCGAAAATGTCATTCGCAATCTCACTGAATTAACACCCGGTGCGGCTGTTGTACACATGGAGCACGGGGTTGGGCGCTACATTGGCATGGAAACCATTGAGCTAGATGGCGACGCCACTGAATTTGTTATGTTGAAATACGCAGATGATGCCAAGTTGTATGTACCGGTTTCTTCTTTGCATCTTATCAGCCGCTATAGTGGCGCTGATACTGACATGGCCCCCATGCATAAACTGGGCACGGAAAAATGGTCCGCCCAACGTAAAAAAGCTTTAGAAAAAATTCGCGATACCGCAGCCGAGCTACTAGAAGTTTATGCCAAACGTGAAGCAAAACCGGGGCACAACTATGAATTCCCAAGAGACGATTACGAAATTTTTGCGTCTGACTTCCCTTTTGAAGAAACCGTCGACCAAAAAACCGCCATCAATGCAGTTATTACCGACATGATGAAAGCCAGACCCATGGACCGCCTAGTATGTGGTGACGTGGGCTTTGGCAAAACCGAAGTGGCCTTACGTGCAGCATTCATGGCCGTGCAAGGAGGCAAGCAAGTTGCTGTACTTGTACCTACCACACTGTTAGCCCAACAACACTTAGAAACCTTTCAAAACCGCTTTGCGGATTGGCCCATAAAAATTGAAGGCCTGTCGCGTTTTAAAACTGGCCAAGCAAAAAACGCCGCTATTAAAGCATTAGAAGATGGCAGCGCTGACATTGTTGTAGGTACCCACAAAATTTTACAGGGAGATGTAAAATTTAAAGACCTGGGTTTATTAATTATTGATGAAGAACATCGATTTGGCGTAGGGCAAAAAGAAAAAGTAAAAGCCCTAAGAGCTGAAGTGGATATTTTAACCATGACCGCCACCCCTATTCCACGAACTTTAAACATGGCCATGGCCGGTGTGCGAGATCTTTCTATCATTGCCACACCGCCCGCTAAACGCTTAGCAGTGAAAACCTTTGTTAAAACCTGGGACGAGCATTTAATAAAAGAAGCCGTACTGCGTGAAATTCTTCGCGGCGGTCAAGTTTATGTATTGCACAATGAAGTGAAAACCATAGCAAAAGCTGCCGAAGAGTTAGCCAAGCTGGTGCCTGATGCACGCATAGGAGTTGCTCACGGGCAAATGTCTGAACGTGAATTAGAATCCGTTATGAGCGACTTTTATCATAAACGCTTCAATGTATTAATGTGTACCACCATTATTGAAACCGGCATTGATGTACCTAACGCCAACACCATTATTATTGAGCGGGCAGATAAATTTGGCCTCGCTCAACTACACCAATTACGAGGTCGAGTGGGTCGTAGTCACCACCAAGCTTATGCTTACCTCATGACTCCCGTAGAAAAGAAAGTAACCAAGGATGCTGAAAAACGTCTTGATGCAATTTCACATGCACAAGACCTTGGTGCAGGCTTTATGCTGGCCACTCACGACTTAGAGATTCGTGGCGCAGGTGAGCTCCTAGGTGACGAGCAAAGCGGGCACATTCAAAACATTGGCTTTAGCTTATACATGGACTTACTAGACCGTGCAGTAGAGGCGGTCAAAGCTGGCAAAGTACTGAACATAGACGACCCGCTACAAGCTGGGGCAGAAATCAATCTTCGCATACCCGCGTTAATCCCAGATGACTTTATGCCAGACGTACACAATCGTCTGATTATGTATAAACGTATTTCAGCCGCCAAAAATAAAGAAGAGCTGAAAGACCTTCAGGTTGAAATGATTGATCGCTTTGGTTTATTGCCAAACCAAGTTAAATATCTATGTCGCGTCACAGAACTTAAATTCCAACTTGCATCTCTTGGCATCGTCAAGTTAGATGCTGGTGACAGCCAAGGGCGTATTGAGTTTGGAGCTGAAACCAGTATTGACCCTTACACCATGGTTCGCTTAGTTCAAACGAAACCGTCAAGCTATAAACTGGATGGAGCCAATGCATTAAAGTTCATTGAAGACATGCCAGATGCTGAAAGCCGATTTACCACTATTTCAAAAACGCTAGAACTATTATCAAGGCCAGCTTAGATATGAAAACAATTCCCCTGCTCCTGGCTATCACCAGCACACTATTTGTCAGTTCTGTTTTTGCAGAAGAGAGTAAAGTAAAAAAAGCCCGCTGGTATCAAATCAACGTGGCATTCTTTCAACAAAAACACGACAGAAGAACCGATGAATCATTTAACTATGAAAAGATTCAATTGGATATGGGTGATGTGATTCGCCTATACCCTGATGAACGCACTTTTACACTGGCTGAGTCAGGCATTAATGCTCCACTTTCTTTACACCATGAAAATGCAAACGCTTTGCCTTATACCTTACAAACTATTGGGGAAGATTGGATTGAAATCACCAATAAACTGGATCCAGTAAAACAGGTCATTCTATACAACGCCCAATGGGTCCAACCTGTATATGATCAACAACATAGTCTTCCTATCTATTTTGAGAGCTCTCAACAGGTACTGAATCAGCCACAATTAAAAGGGTTATTCCATTTACAAGTTGCTCGCTACCTTCATACCAATATAGAGCTGCAATACTTACCTAAAAATGCTTTAACCATCAGCGATTCGCTATCTTTATCGCAAACCCGTCGAATGCGCAGTAAAGAGCTGCACTACATTGATCACCCAAGTATTGGAGTACTGATCCGCATTCTTCCAATTGAGCATCCTCTGGATAAACAAGAGGAGCAAAATCCAGTACCCACAAACGAACCGCAAGTTGAATCAGCGTTAAACGCGCGAATCTAGCTAACCGTCACAAGCGCCCACAAAAAAGCCGCAACTTTTAAAAAAGTAGCGGCTTTTTTATTCATTCACGAAAAAGTCTATTCAACGTTTATTTGCTAAGTATTGAGCAATCACTTTCTTAATATCCAACATACCTGTGGCAATCACTCGACGAATGTCATCCATGGTAATCAACTGATCGCTTTTACCTGCCGCTGGATTAACCACTAGCGCTAAGCAAGCGTAAGGCAACCCCAACTCTCTGGCCAGAACCGCTTCCGGCATCCCCGTCATTCCTACCATGTCACAGCCATCTTTTTCTAAGCGCAACACTTCAGCAGCAGTTTCTAATCTAGGGCCCTGTGTCGCACCATACACCCCTGAACTTTCAACGGGTACCTGTACTTGATCCGCGGCTTGATTCAGCTCTGCATTCACTTGAGCATCGTATGGGTAGCTAAAGTCAACATGATCCAACGGCTGATAATCGCCATCAAAAAATGTATCTGAGCGCCCGTGTGTGTAATCGATTATTTGGTCTGGGGTACAAATGGCACCGGATACCATTTTCTCAGTAATCCCCCCTACCGCATTAACGGCAATGATTTGTGTTACGCCCGCCTCTTTTAAGGCAAGAATATTTGCTCGATAATTCACCCTATGTGGCGCAACGGAGTGTGCCTTTCCATGGCGAGCTAAAAAAACCACATCTTGGTCTTGTAGCTTTCCAAATATCAAAGGTGCACTTGGTGTACCTAGGGCCGTTTCAGCTTCAACCGTTTTAATGACTTCTAAGCCTTCGTATTCCGTTAAACCGGTACCACCAATAATCGCGATTAGATGTTTTTTCATAAATACTTAACTCACTAAACCTTACCCAATAACTCAGCGGCATTATTTTCCACATACACACTGTGACTTGGAAAGGCTATTTCAGCTTGATTAGCCTCAATAATCTCCCCTATTTCTAATAATACCCTTTGCTTAATCTGATGGAAGGTTTGCCAATGGGTAGTATGGGTAAAGCAATAAATGAAAACCTCTAAAGATGAGTCCGCGAACTTATTAAAGTTCACCATTAAGGTTTGCTCTCCATCAATATCTTGATGGTGCTTCAACATTTGCTCAATATCTTTACAAATGGCATTCACTTGCGAGAAATCTTGGTAACGCACACCTATGGTTTCATATATGCGCCTGTGGGTCATGCGCGAAGGATTTTCAATACTGATTTGTGCAAACACCGAATTTGGCACATACAAGGGTCGCTTGTCGAACGTTCTAATACGTGTGACACGCCAGCCTATATGTTCCACCGTACCTTCAATATTTTTCTCTGAACTTCTAATCCAGTCACCAATGGCAAAAGGCTTATCCAAAAAGATCATGAAAGCACCAAAAAAGTTAGCCAGCAGATCTTTTGACGCAAATGCCACCGCAGCGCCACCCACACCACCAAATGCAATGATCCCGCTAATAGACAAACCTAAGGTCTGAAATACCACCAATACCGTTAAAACCAATACGATAATGCGTAATATTTTAAAGATCATACCTATGGTGGTTTGATCGGATTTAGTCTCTAACTCCCCCTTAAGGATTTGATGTTCTCTAATTTTAATTAATCTCAATACAAACCAAGCAAACAGCACGGCATTACAAATAATAAAAATGGATTTTTCTTCCACGAACACATTGAGAGAAAATTGTTTTTCTAAAACATCCACAATAAACCAACTGGCATAAAATAAAATGCCATAGTTCACTGGCACTTGCATGGCCCCTACAACTGCATCATCAAATAAATTCTTAGTTTTAGAGGACTGGTTTTTTAATCTTTCAAACAGCATTGAGGACAATCCATAAGCAATCATGGCAATCACCAATGCCAATGCCACCTTTGCCCACCATAATTCTAGATACGCTTGATATTCCATCATTTAACCAATCCTAATTCAGACAGTTGCTGTTTTGACGCCGCATATAATTCAGTCTGCTCACTCAATAATTCAGCACTAGGCTGAAACCCTTTTAAAGAAATTGGCTCAACCTCTAACGTTTTCATAGCGTCCAAGATTTCAACTGACGCTTCACTGGAATTGCAAGCCAACAAAATATCGCAACCCGCTTGCAAGGCCGCCAAAGATCGCGCTTTATAATCGCCTTTCACTGCCGCGCCTTGCATACTTAAATCGTCACTGACAATGTGCCCTTTAAATGATAGTTCTTTGTTCAACACCTGCTTCAACCAGTGCTTAGAAAATCCTGCAGGGTCAGAATCTACTTTTTCATACACCACATGAGCAGGCATCATCCAATCAATTTGATCTAATAACTGAATGAATGGCTGCATGTCTGTTTGCTGAATGTCTTCAAAACTTCGCTCATCCACTGGACAAGCAACATGGCTATCTAAATCCACCCAACCATGCCCAGGGAAATGCTTAGCCACTACAGCAAATTCCATTGCCTTTAATCCCTGCATGAATGAATTAGCCAGAGGTATAATATCCCGCTCACTTTGAGCGAAGCCCCTGTCACCGATCACGGTATTGCGCAAATAATTAATATCCAAAACCGGCGCATAGGTTAGATCAATGCCCACTTCTAACAGCTCATATGCCAGTACAACTGCCGCCGCATGGGCCGCTTTCAAAGCGGATTTTGGTTCTGTTTGATAAAGCTCACCAAGCTTGCCCATGGCGCACACTTGTGAGAAACCTTCACGAAAACGCTGAACTCTGCCGCCTTCATGGTCAACGGTGATGATTAAATTAGGGTTAATTGCTTTAATCTCAGCCACGAGGTTTTTTAGCTGACCTTTGGACTCAAAATGACGAGTAAATAGAATGATTCCCCCAAGCAAAGGATTACCTAACCATCGTTTTTCATTCTCAGAAATAACCGGCCCAGCAATATCAGTAATCAATGTGGCTTTCACAGTACGCTCTTACTTTTATATATCGATAAAGACAGGGCAGCCAGCAGGCACCCAGTTAAATAATTCAATCACATCAGAATTACGCATTCTAATACAGCCGTGACTCTTAGGAAGTCCCATTGGTTCAGTTTCAGGGGTTCCATGAATATAAATATATCGAGACATGGTATCGACACTACCCTGGTGATTTTTAATACGATTATGGCCAAGCTCTAAACCACTTAACCAAAGAATTCGAGATAGAATCCAATCACGATTAGGATACGTTTGCGCTAATTGATCAGAATACACTTCACCAGTAAGACGCCTGCCAACAAACACCGAGCCTAAAGCGGCATCCGCTCCAATTTTTGCTCGAATGTAATGTTTACCTGTTGGTGTGCAGCCTGAACCACTTTGTTGCCCAGGACCATTTAATGCGGTGGAAACAGAATAGGTATTGACCACACTATCGTCTTCAAGTGTGGTTAAGGTTTGCGAAGAAATATTAATGTGCAGCTTGCGCACCATGGGCATCTCGTAAAGAAAACCTTACTTTGCCCGAATACCTGCAGCAAGGAAAGGCAATAAATAGCCAACCACTTCTTCTTCGGTACATTTAGTATCGAAGTCGTGTTCTACAATGGCTCGTAAATGCTCCATGCTAGATAATGTAAAGGCTGCCGCCCCTAACATAAAGTGAAACCGCCAATAGCGTTCCACTGGTTGAAGCTCGGGTGTGGCTCTTGCGATCAATGCCATCACGCGACGAAACAGGGTTCGATATTCAGTTTGTAAAAACTTACGCAAGTGCCCCTGTCCTTGGTTGTAGGCTAAACCTAATAAACGCATAAAAATGGCTAAACGACCGCGATCCCCTTCCGTGACATTGGCCATGGCTCGGGCTACAAATCGTAAAATATCTTCAATTGACAGGATGGTATCTGGGTATTGCTTTTCATGCGCGTCTAAACTGATTTCAATCAACTCATAAAAAGGCCCTAAAAAACGAGCAAAAACCGCTTGAATTAACGCTTTTTTAGAACCGAAGTGATAGTTTACCGCCGCTAAATTCACATCAGCTTTAGCAGTAATGGTTCTCAAAGACGTCTCTGCAAAGCCCTGCTCAGCAAACAAAACCTCTGCGGCATCTAAAATGCGTGTAACTGTATCGTTCTGTGCCATAATAAAAACTTTGCAAATCAAACATCTGTTTCAAACATACGTTTAACTTAAAATCTTGTCAAGAAACATGAGGGGTTTAACTGGGTTTTGAGAAATCAAGCAGAGCCATAAAAGACCCTACTGATCACGCTATCTAATGATTATAGATAATAAGATAGGGTTAGCTTGATAAAGTCTTCGTCACGAAAGCCATATAACGGGGCATCTTCATCGGGTGCAAAGACACGGGCTTCAACTTCCAAAGACAATCCATCCATTAAACGGGTCGTACCTTCCAAGCTTAGGCTGTAGTCCTCATATTCATAATCAACAACCGCCCCCACTAATAAAGTAGAATCTGCATCATCGTTTGCGGCCCAACGGGTGGCCAACAATACATCATGCTCAAATGCACCGAAGCTGGCTTTTTCTTGGCGAGAGTCGTACATGTGCTCGACTACCCAGCCTAGATCAATGCGAGTTTCCCAAATGCCTACTTGAGTATATTCGAAGCCAGCAGTGGTTGCGAAGTATGACTGATCTTCACCTAAGCTCACACCTAATGAGGTATTCAGAACGGCGTTACCAAATAAATTAATATCCGCCTCCGGGGTGCCTTCGCGGTGAATGCCTTCAAACTTCCATGCCCAACCTTCAATTAGATATTGCAGCTCAACACCAAATTGTGAAATCAAAGGGTAATAAGGCAAAGGTTTGCCTGAAATAGCATCACCACCCAATACAGGCTCACGACTGTTACCATGAAAAACCGATACCGCGTATTCAAAGTCATCTATGTATGAATAAAAACGTGCAGCCACATCCACATTGGCTTCTTCGTTATCAGATTCATAAATAGCATCTGAAAATTCAGAACCTATGGATAAGCGCGCATCAGTACCAGCAAAGGTACGCTCCCTATGATAAGGCAATACAAATACATCTAAGTTACCCCAGTCACGTTCCAGCAATAGCTGAACCATGGGCTGACCTAGCTTGTCTTCCCCATCAATGTTTTCAACGCCGTCGGTTTGGTTAACGATGTCAACCAAATGATTAGACTCAGTAACCCCCCAATAAACCTTGCCGATACCGACTTTTAATTCGTACTCATCAGCCACCATGTGCCACATTAATTCACGCACATCTCCATGGGTACGCTCATCGTCCATTTCATCTACGCGATAAAATGGCTTAAAGGTTAATGACTGAGTGCCATCGGCCCACTCTGTGTACACTTCTGCTTCAAAAGACAAAGAGTTATTAAAATTTTGATCACTTGCAGGGTGCAAACTATCATTAAAAAAGCCAGTGGCTTCATAATCAATTTGACCGTCTATGCTGACCTCTGCTGAAGCAGACATTGCAGAAAATACTGCAACCCCTGCCAATAGGCCCTGTTTCATGATGTGTTTCATCACGCTTCCTATTTATTATTTAGCACGCTTCAAGCTGTTTTTAGTAAACTGCTTTTCTTTTAGCCCAACACGAAACTCATAGTTCTCGTAAGCCAAGCGAGTAGCCTTACCGGTTTGGTGATTCGTCATTTCACTTAAGTTTGGATACCAGTATTTACCTAGATACTGCTTAAACTCTTTATTTGACAAGGTTTTAAGCAAGCTATTTTTACGATCGTAAAAATCAATTTTTAACGCACGGTATTCTTGTTTGTCGATAAAAGCCACGCGACGAGTGTAACCTGAATATTTATCAACCGGATCACTTTCTACAACAAAGCAATCCATGCCATCGACTACTTCATCACGTAGATATTTGTAAGTGTATTTTTCAACTTCTTGAGAGCTAATGTCTTCAAACGCAAATTCAGAACCTACAAACGGGCCAGACTTATTACGGCTAGAGATTTTTTTAACACGCTTTAGTGCAGGCAGGTACAACCATTGATCATCGGACTTGGTTTTATGAGTAAAAGTCAACATGGCCACACCTTTTTGATCTTTAGGAGTGTCAAATATCATTAATGACTTGTCGCCTTTCTCTCCCTTACCTTCCATGCTTTTAACGCGCATGTCACGAGAAGACTCTCGACCTTTAGAGTCAATTAGAACCATTTTTAATTTAACTTGAGAGTCGCCAAAGCCTTCGCCACGCTTATCGCCTTCAATGGCAATGGCTAACCCTTTTTCTTCTGGTGTTTGTGCAAAACCTGTTAATGCCGTAGCGGCCAGTAACACACCTAATAGAACTTTTTTCATTTTACTTCTCCTTGCTCAACTTGCTTGGTTTTATTTTTATCCAACTTCAACAACAAAGGCGGTAAATAGAAGAAGTCTACTATTAATGCCAATGCAATCGTTAATGCACTCATCAAGCCCATTTGCGCATTAACGGCAAACGGCGACAAAGTTAACACTAAAAAGCCTGCACACAATACAATAGTGGTGGCGGTTAGCGCTACCCCTACCGTGTGGAACGCATAATCTACAGCCTGTTCATTGTTATAACCCAGTTCCCGTTTAGCGCGCACGTACTTGGTCATAAAGTGAACGGTATCATCCACAACAATACCTAATGTCACCCCCATCACCACAGACAATCCCAGCCCAACTTGACCATCATATAAAGCCCAAATACCAAAACTCATTCCAGCAGGCACTAAATTTGGGATCAAGCTGATTAAGCCCAGCTTCACCGACTTGATAGCAATCATGATAATGAATGAAATTAAGAATAACGCGCCCACAACACTGCCTACCATACTCATCACATTTCGCTCAGTAATATGAGCAAACATGACCGCTGTACTGGCGCCTTCTGTTGCCATATATTCTGGGGCATTTTCTTGCAGCCATTTCACCATACGCTTATCTAAAGCAATGGTTTCAACAGAAGAGATTTTATCAATACGGGCCATCACTCGAGTGGCCGATTTATCCGTATTCACCTGATTAGTTAAGTCTAAGCCGTAAGGCAAGGATAATTCGTATAACAACATGTACTGAGCCGCCAACTCGCGGTCTTGTGGCACTTTATAAAAAACCTCATCATCATTGTGCATATTTTTATTTAAGCGTTTCATCACATCGGTAAAACTGCTCACACTGCGTACTTCAGGTTGCGCACGAAGAAACTCAGTAAACGCTTCCAAGGTATTTAGATACTCAGGATCCACTATCCCCATTTCAGACCCTGAATTAAGAGAATAGTTAATATCCCTTACACCTGTAAGACGCTCACCTATCAACTCACTATCGGCACGAAACTGAATGCTTTCATCAAAATACTCAATGGCATTATCGTTAAATTGGTTCTGAGGAACAAATGCAATCAAGCCAAAAATCAATACTGACATACCCACTAATAAACGCTTATTATTTTTGATTACAAAAGCCGATAAAGCAGTCATGCGTTTATTTTCACCAAATTCAGCAGATACTTTTTTTGACGGTAAAAGCATCATCACTGCAGGCAAGTAAAAAATAGCTAG
>CAJXIT010000092.1 GCA_913054055.1 uncultured Thalassolituus sp. | reverse complement strand
GCGCGCCTTAGTGATGTTCACTGATAAAAATAATGCGTAGGAATGTATCAATAATGAAATTGTTAACAACAAAAAATATGTTGGCTGTGTTGGCCACATGTTCGGTTTTAGTGGGCTGTGGTTCGGATGACAATACGGTTGCCACTCCTGATGAAAGGTCTCTTGAAACTGGCAAAGTGAAAAATGTCATTTTAATGATTGGTGATGGCATGGGCGCACAGCAAGTGGGTCTGTTAGAAGAGTATGCTCGCCGCGCGCCTAATTCCGTTTTGGCATCAACCACCACGTCATTGCAAAAACTGGCTGACGAAGGCCGCATGGGTTTATCTATGAATGCCCCTATGGGTGCAAACCCAAGTTTGGTTGTGGATTCTGCGTGTTCTGCAACGCAATTGGCCACGGGCAGGGGTTCTATTTCTGAAGCCATTGGTTTGGATGATAATGGCAACAAGGTGCAAACCATTTTAGAAAAAGCAAAAGCCATGGGTAAGGCCACAGGTTTGATTACCGATACGCGCATTACCCACGCTACGCCAGCTGCGTTTGCGGCCCATCAGCCACATCGTTCTTTTGAAAACGAAATTGCAGAAGACATGCTGACTTTAGGTGTGGATGTGATGTTAGGTGGTGGTTCTCGTCATTGGGTGCCGAATACTGATTTTGCAGCGTTGGCCACTCAGTTAAATGCCCCTAGCCATGTGATTAAAAAATCAAAACGTTCTGACGATCGTAACTTAATCATTGAAGCGCAAGACGCCGGTTATGGATTGGCGTTTACTAAGGCCCAATTAAACGCTGCATCAGGCAGCAAGCTATTAGGTTTGTTTGATGATTCTGCCATGAATGATGGCATTGAATATACACATTGTAAAAACGGCACTGTAAGCAATAAATGTAGTGATGAGCCATCGTTACAAGACATGACCAAAAAAGCGTTGGATATTTTATCGCAAGACGAAGACGGTTTTTTCTTAATGGTTGAAGGGGGTCAAATTGACTGGGCAGGGCATGTAAACGATACCGGTTGGTTGTTGCATGAAATGCTGAAGTTTGATGAAGCAGTAGCGGCGGTTTACGAATGGGTGAAAGACCGTGAAGATACCTTAGTGGTGGTGACCGCTGACCATGAAACCGGCGGCTTTGGGTTTGCTTACCACAAACATGAGATTCCAGAAGGCAAGCAGTTAAGCGGCGACGGCATGAATGGCGAAGAGTATAAACCTAACTATAACTTTGGATCGCTGGACACTTTAGATAAAATTTATGCTCAGTCTAAATCCTATTACGACATCTTGAGTGCAGTGAACGGCGATTGGGATTTTTCAGAATCAACGCCTGCTGAATGGAAAGTTGCGGTGAACGCTAGCTTACACGCCGACTTTCATGTGACGGATGACGAATCCATTGCCATTGCGGCCCGTACGCTTAACGATAATGTAATAGATGGACATAAGTATTTGTCGGTACCTGATTTGCCTTTGATTAATGACTTCAGTGATTTTTACGTTTACCCAGGCGATGGCGACCCAAGTGCGTTGATCAGCCGAGCCATTGCTCCAGAGCAAAGTGTGGCTTGGAGTAATGGTACCCACACGGCATCGCCAGTGCCTGTGTATGCCTTTGGACCAGAAGCCGTGGTGAACCAATTCTCAACCATGCAGCACCACATTAATATTGGCCAAAAACTGATGGGTGCGTTGATTTCAGAGTAATGTGAATTCACTGCATTAATGGTATGAATGTTTAATGCCCCGATCATGAAGGTGATGGGGGTATTTTTTTGTGTAAAAACAGCGTGTGTGCCGCATGAAAATATTCACTGACTATTTTTTCATCCCCCCTTATAATCCCGTTTAATTATTTAATCTGTTTTTTAGAATAACGTTTTAGGCGACTCCATGAATTTTAAATCCTTAATGGCCACGATAGCGGCCAGTGCCTTATTGGTGGCGTGTGACAAACAAGCGCCCATGGACATCAATGAAGGCAAAGTAAAAAATGTGATTTTAATGATTGGCGATGGCATGGGCGCCCAACAGATTGGCATGTTAGAAGAGTATGCACGCCGTGCCCCCAACTCTTTGTACAATCTAACGGGTAATGAAACCGGTTTGCAAAAGTTTGCTAAAGCCGGGCACTTGGGGTTGTCGTTAACCGCGCCCATGGGAGCCGATGGTAACTTGGTGACGGACTCTGCCTGTTCGGCTTCTCAGTTAGCCAGCGGTGTGGCAGCCGGTTCTGAAATGATTGGCTTGGACCATGAAGGCAATGTGGTTGAAAGCATTTTAGAAAAAGCCAAAAAAATGGGTAAGGCCACAGGACTGATTTCGGATACGCGTATGACCCATGCCACACCGGCGGCGTTTGCGGCTCATCAACCTCACCGCTCTTACGAAAATGAAATTGCACAACAGTTGATTGAAAGTGGCAATGTGGATGTTTTATTGTCCGGCGGGGCCAGGCACTTTTTACCCTCCATGATTAAAACTGATGCGTCAGCGCAAGCGGCTATGAAGGAGTTAGGCGCAAGCAAAGCCATTTATAAAAAATCAAAACGCAAAGATGATCGTAACTTAATGCTTGAAGCTAAAGATAAATATGGCTTTGAGCTGGCGTTTGATCAGCAGCAATTAGCAGCGGTTAGCGGCAATAAGGTATTGGGTTTGTTTTCAAATTCATTAATGGCCGATGGTATTGCCTATTCAGCATGCAAACAAGCTGATAGCTGTACTCAACCTTCTTTAAAACAAATGACGTTAAAGGCGCTGGATGTATTGTCACAAGATGAAGACGGTTTCTTTTTAATGATTGAAGGTGGGCAGATTGATTGGGCTGGCCATGTAAACGATGCCGGTTGGTTGCTGCACGAATTGTTAAAGTTTGATGAAGCAGTGACTGCGGTTTATGACTGGGTGAAAGACCGCAACGACACACTTGTAGTGGTTACCGGTGATCACGAAACCGGTGGCTTTGGTTTCAGTTATTCGGCGAAAAATTTGCCAGCCCCTAAAACGTTACCAGGCAGTGGTATGAAGGGTGCACCGTATCGTCCGAATTATAATTTTGCTCAGGTATCTAACCTAGATAAGTTGCATGCGCAAAGTGCCACGTTTTACGACATGATGCTGGAAGTGAGCCCTGATTGGGATTTTGCAGACACAACGGCTTCACAATGGGCCGAGGTGATTAATGATCATGTGCATGAGGATTATCATGTAACGGATACAGAGGCACAGCCGATTACTGTGCGTCATAAAAATCATATGTTGATTCCAGGACATAAATATTTGTCGGCTAACGAGCTGCCTGTGATTCAAGATTTTAAAGAGTTTTATGTGTACGGCGACGATTTACACGCTAACTTAATTGGCCGTGCATTGGCGGCTAATCAAAACGTGGTGTGGGGCACGGGCACACATACGGCGGCGCCGGTTCCTGTGTATGCGTTTGGGCCTGGGAGCATCAGTGCGGCGTTTTCAACCATGCAGCGCCATACGGATGTTGCTAAGAAAATGATGGATGCGCTGATTGTGCAATAGGCCTGGTTGCTGGGTTAGCCGTTTTTTAGATGCTGGCGGTTAAAAGCACCCTTTAAAGGCAAATGATAAAACACCCTAAGCAAGTGATTGTTTAGGGTGTTTTTTTTGGCTTGGCATTTATCGGCCTGGGGGCAGGCGATTTTATCTGGAGTTTATCGGCCAGGGGCTGGCCTCGTACGAGCGCAGCCCCTGCGCGATAAGGCGCTTAATAATGTAAGTATGCACTCACATACACCTTAGGCTTTGCAAATAAACAGGTAAGTGTTGAAAAAACAGCCAATAGACGCTATTCTTTATTTTAATTGAACGATCAATCAATAAAAATATGCCTAAAATTGGAATGGAGCCTATCCGTCGTCAGCAGTTAATTGATGCGACCTTAGACTCAGTAGCAGAGCTTGGCTTACACGCCACCACCATCAATACCATCAGTAAGCGCGCTGGGTTGTCGTCGGGCATCATTGCCCATTATTTTGGTGGCAAGCAGGGTTTGATTGAGGCCACTGTTCGCTATTTATTAAACAATCTTAAAAGCAATTTATTACAGAAAACCCAAGGGGGTTGTACCCCCAAGCAGCGGTTAATGTTTATTGTTGAAAGTAACTTCTCTAGCATGCAGCAACAATCCAGTACCACCCGTACTTGGTTAAGTTTTTGGGTGCAGTCCATGCACGATGACAGTTTGCACCGTTTACAGAACGTAAATGCTAAGCGCTTGCACAGCAATTTAGCCTCGTCATTTAAAGCGTACTTAAAACCAGAACAAGCCCATGAGGCGGCTAACTTAGCGGCAGCCATGATTGATGGCTTATGGTTAAGGGCCGTATTGGGCAAAGCCAATGAAGGCGAATTTAAAAAAGCAGAACAACAGGCCAAGCATTATGTGGCGTCGTTGATTCCTAACGGCGGTGAATAATATGTCATTACCGATTTATCAAAACTTTGTGCACGGTAAGCCTTTGGCCAATGCCAGTGGTGAAACGTTTTCTGTCACTAACCCTGCCACTGGTTGTGTGATTTATCATATGGAAGTGGCCGATGATTTCATTCAGCAACAAGCCATTGAAAGTGCCAAACAAGGTTTTGCTGTTTGGTCGGCCATGGCGCCCATTGAACGCAGCCGTATTTTATTAAAAGCGGTTACCTTATTGCGAGATAACAATGATGCGCTTGCACGCATTGAAGTATTAGATACAGGCAAGCCCATTCAAGAAGCCAATTGCGTTGACGTACTCACCGGCGCCGATGTGATTGAATATTTTGCGGGCTTAGCCCCTGCGCAAGTGGGAACTCAGCAACCTGTGGGCGATGACTTTTTTTATACCCGTAAAGAACCCTTAGGCATTTGCGCGGGCATTGGTGCTTGGAATTACCCATTGCAAATTGCTTGTTGGAAATCGGGCCCTGCCTTAGCCGCCGGTAATGCATTGATTTTTAAACCGTCTGAAGAAACCCCATTGGGCGCCATTAAGTTAGCTGAAATTTTTATGCAAGCAGGCATGCCGGCGGGCGCATTTAATGTGGTACAGGGGGCAGCAGAAGTAGGGCAGTGGTTATGTCATCACCCGGATATTGAAAAAGTATCGTTTACCGGTGAAGTGGGCACGGGTAAAAAAGTCATGATGGGGGCGGCCAGTAATTTAAAAGACGTGACCATGGAGCTGGGTGGAAAATCACCGCTGATTGTATTTGACGACGCCGATGTATCGGAAGCGGTCAGTGCAGCCATGTTAGGCAATTTTTATACACAAGGTGAGATTTGCACCAATTGCACTCGTGTATATGTGCATAAAACTATTTACCAAACGTTTTTGAACGAATTGAAAACCCGCACAGAAAACAACATAGTAGTAGGGGATCCGTTAGACCCAAATGTGAACTTTGGCGCGCTTATTTCTAAGCAGCACAAGCAACAGGTTTTAAATTTTATTGAATCGGGTAAAGCACAAGGGGCCAAGTTATTAACCGGTGGTACCGAGCTTTCACCGGCATCTGCACCAAATGGATACTTTGTGGCACCCACGGTATTTATTGATTGTCATGACGAGATGGACATTGTGAAACAAGAAATCTTTGGGCCAGTCATGAGCGTTTTACCCTTTGAAGATGAAGTCGACGTGATTAAACGGGCCAATGCCACAGACCTAGGATTAGGGGCTGGGGTATTCAGTTTAAATATTCAGCGGGCCCATCGTGTGATTCATCAGCTTAAAGCCGGCATATGTTGGGTGAACAGTTATGGTAATTCGCCCGCTGAAATGCCTGTGGGCGGCTACAAGCAATCTGGTATTGGCCGTGAAAACGGCATTGAAACATTAAACAGTTATACCCAAAACAAATCGGTGTATGTGGGCATGACTAAAATTGATAGCCCGTTTTAGTTGGTGGAGATGAATTATGTTTGACTACATCATTGTGGGCGCAGGGTCAGCCGGTTGTGTATTGGCGAATCGTTTATCCGAAGACCCAGAAAACAAAGTATTACTGTTAGAGACAGGCGGGTCAGATAAAAGCATTTTTATTAAAATGCCCACTGCGTTATCGATACCCATGAATTCTAAAAAATACGCTTGGCAATTTCATACTGAGCCAGAACCCTTTTTGAATCATCGAAAAATGCACTGCCCAAGAGGCAAGGTATTAGGTGGTTCATCATCCATCAATGGCATGGTGTATGTGCGAGGCCACGCAAAAGATTTTGATGAGTGGGAGCAACATGGTGCGTATGGTTGGAGCTACCAAGATTGCTTACCCTATTTTAAAAAGGCCGAAACCTGGTACCAAGGCGAAAACCCATATCGCGGCGGCAAAGGCGAGCTGGGTGTGAACAACGGCAATGAAATGCAAAACCCGTTATACCGAGCGTTTATTAAAGCAGGCGAACAAGCCGGCTACCCTGTGACGTCGGATTACAACGCTGAGCAACAAGAGGGCTTTGGCCCCATGCACATGACCATAAAAAATGGGGCACGCAGTTCTAGCAGTCGTGCGTATTTAGACCCTATTAAAGATCGTGAAAATCTGACCATTATCACTGGGGCGTTAGTGAATAAAGTTAACCTGGTGGGCAACCGTGCTAACGGGGTGGAATACAGCGTGGGTTATAACAACTTTCAGGTGACGGCCAATAAAGAGGTGATTTTAAGTGCTGGGCCCATTGGTTCGCCGCATATATTGCAGTTGTCGGGCATTGGTGATGCCACGGAATTAAAGCAGGTTGGCATTAAGGTTGAGCATGATTTGCCTGGGGTGGGAAAAAACCTGAAAGATCATTTAGAGTTTTATTTTCAATATAAATGCAAACAACCCATTACCTTAAATGGCAAGCTGGACTGGTTTTCAAAAGGCTTAATTGGTGCAAGGTGGTTGTTAGATAAATCCGGATTAGGGGCCACCAATCATTTTGAATCCTGTGCGTTTATTCGCTCCAATGATCAAGCAAAGTGGCCAGATATCCAATACCACTTTTTGCCCGCAGCCATGCGTTACGATGGTAAATCAGCGTTTGATGGTCATGGTTTTCAAGTACACGTTGGCCACAATAAACCGAAAAGCACTGGGCAGGTGACCATACAATCGAAAGATGCCCGAGTGCCACCTAAAATTCAGTTTAATTATTTACAGCATCCAGATGATATAAAAGGGTTTAGGGCCTGTGTAAGGCTGACTCGAGACATCATTGCGCAATCCGCATTTGATGAATACCGAGACGGTGAAATTCAACCGGGTGAGCAAATACAAACCGATGAGGAAATTGATCAGTTTGTGCGTGAGGCTGCCGAAAGTGCTTATCACCCTTCGTGTTCGTGCAAAATGGGAGAAGACCCTTTAGCGGTTGTGAATTCGCAGACACAAGTGCACGGCTTAACAGGGTTGCGGGTGGTGGATTCATCCATCTTCCCCACCATTCCAAACGGCAATTTAAATGCCCCGACCATTATGGTGGCTGAAAAAGCGGCGGATATGATTTTAGGTAAGTAGTCGATCATTAACATTAACGAGTGTTGACGGTGAAACGTGCCACAAGGTAGAGGGCATTGAAATCTGCTACCATGGTCAAAATCAGATATTAAAAGAATAAACAAATCATGAATTATGCATTATATAAAACGGGAGGTAGATAATGACTATCTGGCTTAGTGCAGGCATTTTATTTACCTTTTTGGCCATTGCTTTTATTTTATACAAATGGGGCAACATGAAAGTTGTGGGCGTGACCCCGGTACATACTTTTACATTTATCGCCATTTTATTTACATCGGGTTTAGACGTGGGGCTGATCATGTTCCCATTGACCGAGTTTGCAGGTTATGCGGATTTGGCGGCCAGTCCAGAGTACGGATTTACAAATCCCTTAGCCATAGAATTTGGATTTTGGGGATTTTTAATCTGGGGTTTTTATTTTCTAACCTGCTTTTACTTTTGTGTGATTGAACCCAAGGTAAAGTTCTTTGAGATTCCGTTGGTAAAATTAATTAACAATGTGGTGATCATTGGCACTTGTGCCTTTACCGCGTATTTATTACTCACCAATTTGCCATGGTATTTACCAGAACTGGGTGATGGCGAATCTGTGATCCCTACCTTTTATCTAATTGTTTTTGCGGCCATATCGTTTGCCGCGTATTCCAGTACCGATATTAAGTATGTGCGTTTTTTAAGTATTAGCACCACATGGGTGTTTATTGGCCTGATTGTATTTATGTGGGCTGGCGCATTTTTGTTTGGCGAAAGTACTGTGGCCAGTTACTTTGTTAAGCTGGGCTTAGTAGGAGATTACTTTACCAATATTCATCAGTTTGTATTGCCGCTGAATGATTACCACGAGTTTATTTATTCTGGTGGTTTGCATGGAGCATTATGATTGGTCAGTTCACTTCACGTTTTGTGGGTGGGTTAAAAACGTATCAAGTACTGTTGGCCATGTTGATATTTCCATCGATTCCCATCGCAGCTTGGTTTGCCGTGTTATATCACTATCACGAAGCCGGCATTGCCATTGACGGCCTAGTGAACTTTGCCATGGTGTTTGTGGGCATTGTATTTGTGATTAACTCGTTAGATTCGTTGATTCGCTTATATACAGATAACCTTAACTTAACGGTTAAGCGCATGGGTAAACGCAACTATATTCTTTTCAATATCGTGGCCTTATCATTGTTAACCTTACTGTTTAAGTTAGACTTTTTACAAATCCAATGGGTAGGCGCCATTGTGATTGGCATTTTCTTCTCGTGTTTTGCTTACATTTTGATTCAGAAATACAAAACAGTGAGAGTGATTGAAACCTCGCCAAAAGAAAACACCATTGATTTTCAAAAGATTGAATCAGTGACCTAACGACCGCTTAAGTCGCTTTTCTATACCCGCTAAGGCGGGTATCTTATTCGGCTAATGTCATTTATTTATAACCCCAATTGATTGAGTTCGATTGGGGTTTTTTATATGTGCCGAAGTGAAAAGCCTGTTATCAGTTGGGTTGTGGCGCTAATAGGCTAGTCATCACGCTTGGATTATTGAACTACACTAAAGTCATAGCCGTTATTTGAATATGAGCCATGCCTAAACATAATTACGAACGCTTTTTCTCTCAGTCACGAGATCTGCTGTGTGTGGCGAATCTTGACGGATACTTTTTAGAAGTGAATTCTGCTTTCACAAAAACCCTTGGATACAGCAAAGAGATCCTTTTAAGCAGCCCATTTACCGATTTTATCCACCCGAATGATCTAGACAGCACGGCAACTGAGATTGCTCGTTTAGGGCAAGGGCTAGAAACCGTTAATTTTGAAAACCGATACCTGCATCAAAATGGCGAATATGTGACGTTATCTTGGTCGTCAGTGGTGGATCATGAAACGGGTAACATTATTGCGTCAGCACGGGATGTGACTGAATACACCAACCAAGCACGAAAGTTGAAGCAGATTGAAGCGACTTTAGAAGAAAAAGTGATCATTGTTGAAACAGACAAAAAAGGTGTGATCACATATGCCAATGAAAACTTTTGTGACATCAGTGGGTTCAGTAAAAAAGAGTTAATAGGCAATACCCACAGTATTGTAAATTCAGGTATTCATGATAAACAATTTTTTCAAGATATGTGGCGAACCATCAGCAAGAAAAAAGTTTGGTCGGGGGATATTACGAATCGAAGAAAGAACGGTGAGCTGTATTTTGTTAAAACCACAATCACCCCATTAACGGACAACGAAGGCGAGATACAAAGTTATTTGGCCATTCGCCAGGACATATCCGATAAAATTCAGCATAAAACTGACTTGGCTAAAACGTTAGAAATATTAAGCGAAACCAGTTCTATCGCCAAGGTGGGCGGATGGGAATTGGATGTGGCTACAGGAAAGCTTACATGGACGGATGAGACGTTTAGGATTTTAGAGGTTGAGAAAAAAGATGGGCTGTCGCCGATGTTGCCCGAAGGCATCAGTTTGTTTATTCCTGAGCACTCTGGAATTGTTGAAAAAGCCATTCAACATTGTTTGGCCACAGGGGAGCCTTACAGTTTAGAGTTAATTGCTCTCACTCCCAAAGGCAAACAACTTTGGGTTTATACAAACGGTAAAGCAAATTATGAGAATGGCGAGATCAAAACCCTGTCTGGCACCATTCAAGATATTGATGATAAGAAAACAGCAGAAATGGAATACAATTTAGAGCGACAAAAAAGCATACAAAGTGCAAAGCTGGCCTCTTTAGGTGAGCTGGCTGCCAGCATGGCTCATGAAATTAATAATCCGCTGGGTATCATTTCGGGTTACTCAGAATTGCTAATGAGAAGTAACTCAGATAATAGTGATGCACTTTCAAAAATTGAAGTGATTTTGAAATCGTGTAATCGAATTTCTCATATAGTAAATAACCTTAAAAAATTCTCACGATCAGGTGACAGCCGAGAACAAAGTAAAATTGTGTTAAGTGATGTGGTGAAAGAAGCCATTATGCTGGCCAAGCCAAGGCTTAAACGCGGCATTGTGGCGTTAGAGTTTGATTCAGGTTCTGAGGCATCAATATTAGGTAATATAATCGAAATAGAGCAGGTGTTTCTTAACCTGATTAATAATGCGGTTGATGCGGTTAAAGATTTACCTGAACGCTGGGTGAAACTGAAATTAAGTGAACAGTCTAATTCGGTAGTGTTTCGAATTACGGACTCTGGATCTGGCATTAAAAAGTCGGAATTGAATAAGATATTTTCACCCTTTTATACGTCTAAAAAAATGGGCGAGGGAACCGGTTTGGGTTTGTCCATTGTGGATGGCATTTTAAAAGATCATGCCGCCACTATTGAATATGATGAAGGCAGTAGCAATACATCATTTATTTTAACATTTAACAAACTTGAGGAGTAAACCATAGTG